>JAJUJN010000503.1 GCA_029265335.1 Alcaligenaceae bacterium | reverse complement strand
GGCGGTGCCCACACAAACCCAGAACGAAGCGGCATTCGCTGCCCGAGTGCCATTGCGTCATTTTCCGGTGCGCGAAGCCGCTGGCGTGATCTGGGTGTGGTTGGGGCCGGGTGATGGTCAGGGCAAGTTCCAGGAGCTCGAATGCATGAATCTGCCCGAGGGTCATACCGTGGCCTTTCGACAGAAGATTGCCTGTAACTGGCTGCAAGGCGTGGAAACCACGATGGATTCCGCCCATCTGGGGGTGTTGCACCAAAGCGCTACGGCGGGGCATGGCGAAATCCAACTCACATCCGTCAACCAAGCGCCGGTTTACCACCTGAAAGAAAAACCCTACGGTTTTCGTTACGCCTCGGTACGAGCGCTCGAAAATGGCCGCTCCTATGTGCGCACCAATTCGTTCGTGCTGCCCTGGTACGGCGTGATTTCGCCACGCTACACGGCGGATAACGGCGGCAACCTTTTCTTTTCGGTGCCGGTCGACGACGAAAACATCTGGTATTGGCACATCGCCTACCGTGTGGATGCGCCGCTCAATGCCGCCGAGCCCCGTTTGCTCTACCAAGATGCCGATGATTGGCCGCCCAATGTGCCCGGCGACGAGAGCAACAATTGGGGCCAAGACCGTGATGCCATGGCGCGCGGCCATTTCACAGGCTTTCCGCAGGCGCTGGGCACAGAAGACTTCGCCGTGATTTTGAGCCAGGGCCCCATCGTGGATAGAACTCGCGAGTTCCTGGGCTCCGGCGACGGTGCGGTGATCGCGGTGCGCCGAGCCTTGCTCAAAGCGGTACGCGAGTTCATGGCGGGCGACACACCTGCGCTGGCCCAGCACGAGTCGATTCCCTACCACACCATTCAGCCACGGGCCGTGGTCTGTGAGAACGACGACGAGTGGCGCAGCACACTGTAGCGCTGAATGTTCGCCGTTCGGTACAGGCGATAGGCATTTTGTAGGTGCCCGGCGCTGCAGGCCAAGCAACGCAGGCGGGTTATGGAGCAGGAGCTGGCATGGCAGATATCGTTCTCGGCATTGGTACTTCACATTCACCCGTGTTGGCTTTGCCCAGCCACGAGTGGATACACCGAGCGGCCGTGGATCAGGCCAACGAGGCGCTCAACTTGTCGAATGGTCGCCGTCTCAGCTATGGGCAATTGCTTGCGGAGGTGGGGCCCAAATATGAAGATGACATTGCGCCCCACATTCTGGCGGAGAAAGAGCGGCTCAGCCAGGCCGCACTTGATCGGCTCGCGCACGAGCTCGAACAGGCCGATCCCGATGCGGTGATTATCGTGGGCGACGATCAAGCTGAGCTCTTCAATGCCAACAATCAGCCGGCGCTGGCCGTTTATCACGGTCATGAAATGATCACGCTAGAGGGCAAGTATGCGCAGGAAGACGCGCCCGAGTGGATGCGTACCGTGGGGCATGGTTACCTCATGGAGCGTTCGCACACCACGCCCGCAGCCGGTGAGCTTGGGTTGCGATTGATCGAAGGCCTGATGGAGCAGCATGTCGACGTGGCGAGCGTTGCCGCCGTAACCAATCCTCGCCAGGCAGGGTTTGGGCATGCCTACGGCTTCGTGGTGAAGCGCCTGCTGCGCAAGC
>JAJUJN010000472.1 GCA_029265335.1 Alcaligenaceae bacterium | reverse complement strand
CTGGTCGGCATCTTCTTCGCCTTGAACCAGCGGCAAGGCCACGGACACCTGTGTGCCCTCCCCCGGCTGACTTTGCAGGGTGATGCTGCCATTCATCTTGGCAACCAACTCCTTCACAATGGGCAAACCCAAGCCCACCCCGTCCCCCTGCCCTGAGGCGCGATAGAAGGGGTCGAACAGGCGTTCCTGTTCATGCGGCGCTATGCCCGTACCGGTATCGCTCAGTTCATAGACGATTTGCTGGTCGTCACCCTGGCCATCAGCTCTCGCGACTCTGAGCGTGATCTCGCCGTCGACCGTGTGCTTGGAGGCATTGTCGACGAGGTTGAGCAAGACCTCGCGCAGGAAGGTTTCATCGCACTGCACGACTGGTGGCAACCCTGGCTCGAATTCCAGGCGAAACGCGTTGCCCTGCCTGCCCGCCAGAATACGGGCCTCGTGACCGATGCTGCGCATGAACGCATAGAGGTACACCGGCTCTGGCGTCACCTCCGCCTGGGTGGCATCGCGAGCATAATCGATCAGTCGATTCACCAGGTTGAGCATATGGGTGGCGCTGTCGTGGATGATGGCGCTGAAGCGGCCAACCTTGCCTTCTTCGCTGCGCAGCAGTTGGGCGTAGCCCAGTATCGACGTCAGCGGCGAACGCAGATCGTGAGTCACCTGCCTGAGGAAATGCGTGCGGGCATCATCGGCTTTGCGCGCCGCGGTCAGGGCTTCACTCAGCTCGTGTGTGCGTGCCGCCACGGCTTGCTCCAGCCGCTCGCGCTCGGCCTTCTCGCTTTCACGCAATTGCTGCTCGAGCTGCTGCTCATGCCGCCGCTTCTGGCGGGCATAGGTGAGGAGGACTCCCAGCACCACCGCCACGTTGATTTGCAGGTTGAGCGAGGTGAACTCGGCCGAGTAATCGATATTGAACAGGTAAATGAACAGATGCCAGGCGGTATTGAGCCAGCCCACGGCCAACAAGACCGTCAGCAGGGTTTGGTAAGGGCGCTCCTGACGGCGCGCGGCCGGCAGCATGAAAGGCCAGATGAGGGTCCAGCTTACCGTGAGCACCAGCAGCAGCTGGCGAGCCGCCACACCATCGAAAACGAAGGTGAGCGCCCCGTAGACCACCGCCGTGAGCACCGACACCGGCAGCAGCCAGCGCCAACCCCGTTCCTTCTCAAGACCCAGCAAATAGACCGACACACACATGAACAGCATATGCGCCGCCACGGCACTGGAGAAACGCAGGTGGTTGGCAAAATCCTCCAACCCCTCCAACAACACATGGCTGATGTAGCCTTCCTTCTCGGCCTCGAGCACGAACAAGGCCAGCATCCACAACCCCACGAGCGCGTAGCGCACGTTGTGTTGCAGCAGCAGCACCACCACCAAGGTGAGTATCACCGCGAGCAGCAGCGAGTGAAAACGGTAACGGTTGACCTCGTCTGCCACAAACGCCATGGGCTGCCAGCTGTGGATGCGCAGGAAGGGCCGGCTGTCGCTGTGCACGCGCAGCAGAAGGCGCGCGGATTCTCCCGCCTCAAGGCTGATCGGCAGAAGCAGGTAACGACTCTCCACCCGACGCTCCTCAACGGGTACGTCGAGCCCACTGGCGATGTATTCGATCACCCGGCCTGTGGCGGGGTTCAGCAACCAAGCGTCCAATTGATTGAGACGCCAAGGCGTGACTTCGAGCCAACGGGTGATCTCGGTTGGGCTCGAATTGACGAGCTCAGCACTCAACCAGAGGGTGTCCCACTCACGAGGGGCCGCCAAACGCTCGGGCGAGCTCGCCGCGGGCACCCAACCCGTCGCG
>JAJUJN010000169.1 GCA_029265335.1 Alcaligenaceae bacterium | reverse complement strand
GTGGTTCGTGATGCGGGTCATTCGCGCTGTCGCCTTTTTCTTACTGCCTACATTTCACCTCATCAGCGGGCCAGGCTCGCCATATCGCTCATGGACTTGCTCAAGAACTCATTCAAAACCGCCCTCGTCGAACGTCGCACCCAGATCGGCCTGTGGCTTGTGCTCGCCAACAGCTACACCACCGAAATCTGCGCTGGCGCGGGCTTCGACTGGCTGCTGATCGACGGCGAGCACTCGCCCAATACGCTCACCACTCTGCTCGAACAGCTGCAGGCTGCGGCGGCCTATCCTGTGGCGCCAGTGGTGCGCGTGCCCTGGAACGATAGCGTGCGTATCAAGCAGATTCTCGATCTGGGTGTGCAGAACCTGTTGGTTCCCATGGTGCAGAACGCGGCAGAAGCCGAAGCTGCCGTGGCCGCCACCCGTTATCCCCCACAGGGCATCCGTGGCATCGGCAGCGCCGGCGCCCGAGCATCTCGCTGGAACCGGATTCCTGATTACTTGCATCAGGCGAACGACGAAATCTGCGTCATGGTGCAGTTGGAAACGCCTGAGGCGTTGGCCAACCTCGAAGCCATTGCCGCCGTGCCGGGTGTCGACGGCGTTTTCATCGGACCGGCCGATCTGTCGGCCACCATGGGGCACATCGGCAACCCGGGGCATCCCGAGGTGCAGGCCGCCATCGACGATGGTATTGCGCGCATTCTGGCTGCCGGCAAGGCGCCAGGCATTTTGCACTCCAACACCGAGATGTGCCAGCGCTGGATCGAGCAGGGTGCGGTATTTGTGGCGGTGGGTCTGGACGGCGCCCTGTTGGCGCGAGCCACTGAAGGCCTGGCGGCCAAGTTCAAGGATGTGACCGTCAACCAAAGCCAAGGCCCTTACTGAGGTGCGAATATAAAAAAACAGTAGCGGTGGCGCAGCGGCACCGCTACACTGCCGGTTTTGCCACCATTCCGAACACAGGACACACGCATGGGCGATCAAATCCGCCGACGCCGTTGAATCATGCAACCACCACAAATTGATCTGTTTTGCCGAGTTATCGATAACCTGGGCGACGTGGGCGTGTGCTGGCGATTGGCGCGACGAATGGCGCAAGGACAGGGTCTCAAGGTACGGCTTTGGGTCGATGATCTCAACGCCCTGCAGCGGCTGGCGCCTCATATTCGGCCCCAAGCTGAGGTGCAGCCTCTAGGCCAGGATATCGAACTGCATCGCTGGCACGACGCGGTGAGTTGGCCGCAGCCTGCGCCCTTGGTCATCGAAGCCTTCGCCTGTGAACTGCCGGCCGCTTTTGTCGCTCGTATGCCGGCCGACCAACGCTGGTACAACCTGGAATACCTCAGCGCCGAGAGCTGGGTGGAAGCCTGTCATGGCCTCCCCTCGCCGCAACCGGGTGGGCGGCAGAAAGTATTCTGGTTTCCGGGGTTCACCGAGAAAACAGGCGGCTTGCTGTGCGAGCCTAACCTGCTGAAGGAGCGCACGCAGTGGCAGGCCGATTCCCGGCATCGCGACGATCTGCTCAGAGGGTTGGGCGTGCCGCGCGCGGCCTTGCGTGAGGTGCAAACTGGCGAGCGCAAGCTCATCACGATGTTCAGCTACGCCAACGCGCCCGGCGCCCAATGGCTCGAGGCCTGGGCCGAACAAGGCCCGGCAGCTCTGATCTTGCTGGCCGGCGGCACGGGTGAGCACTGGGTTCTTCCGCCCAATAATGAGCGGCTTTGCCTGCAGAGCATTCCCATGTTGTCGCAGCCCGACTACGATCGGCTGCTGTGGAGCGCCGACTTGAATATCGTGCGTGGCGAAGACTCCTTCGTGCGCGCGCAATGGGCCGCCAAACCCCTCATCTGGCATATTTACCCACAGGCCGAAGGTGTGCATCTGCACAAGCTCGACGCCTGGATTGAGCGCAGCCAGGCTCCGGCCACTCTGGCGGCGGCCACCCGTGCCTGGAACACGCCGCACACCGCCGGTAGCCAGCAACCTGCAGCCATTCCCGACCACCAAACATTCGAAGAATGGCAGGCCTGGGCGCAACGTTGGCACGGTTCGCTGCTTGCCTTGCCCGAACTTGCCGATTCGCTGCTGGCTCATGCCGCTCTCGGGTTAGAATATAGGGCTAAGTCACTTACTTGTAGAGATAGCTTGTGAAGACAGCTCAGGAACTTCGTGTGGGTAACGTCATTATGGCGGACGGTCAGCCGCTCGTGGTGCAAAAGGCCGATTACAACAAATCGGGCCGCAACGCTGCGGTGGTAAAGCTCAAGCTCAAAAACTTGCTTACCGGCACGGGCTCCGAAACCGTTTACAAGGCCGACGAAAAGTTCGAAGTGTTGGTGCTCGATCGCAAAGAATGCACATATTCTTATTTCGCCGAGCCCATGTACGTGTTCATGGACGACGAATACAACCAGATCGAGGTCGAAGCCGACAGCATGGGCGATGCCCTCAACTACCTCGAAGAAGGCATGGTTGCCGAGCTCGTTTTCTACGAAGACCGGGCGATTTCGGTCGACCTGCCCAATATCGTGGTGCGTGAAATCACCTACACCGAACCCGGCGTACGCGGCGACACTTCCGGCAAGGTACTCAAGCCGGCCAAGCTGCAAACCGGTCACGAGGTCTCAGTGCCGCTCTTTTGTGAAATCGGCGACAAAATCGAGATCGACACCCGCACCAACGAGTACAAGAGTCGCGTGAAGTAATATGCGCTACCCGCGGCGCAAGCCGCGGGCAGTTCAGGGTGCGGGTTTCAGCGCACAGGGCGCGGCACCGACACGACCTGAGTGTGGTTGCCGCCCTGAGGATAGTTGGCCAAGGCGGCTTCCACCAAGAGCGGCAGTTGCGCCAGCGCATCACCCGACATGCTTTCATGCACCGCACGCGTGAAGTACACCTCCACGTTCGGTTCATTCGCCCGGCGCAGCGAAATTTCCAGCACGTGACGCCAGGCCTGGGTAGGTACCGCTTGATACTGATACATGGGTGGCGACATGATGCCACCACCCCAGATGCCATCATTGATGGGCCCCCAGAGCATGGAGTAACCCCAGGTGACCGGCACCGCGACTTCAGTGTAGGTGTCGAAGGGCTCTACCCGATAATCGAATGCCACCAGCATTTCGGGGGGCATCCCGGCCGCCACCTGGCGCATGCCCACACGCTCCAGGCCGGCACGCACGGCGTTGCGTTCAGCACGCCACTCGAGGCTGCCGGCACGCTGCGGATCGGGCTCCAGAAATCGGAAGCTCGGGGTGGCAGGCACCGCAGCGGGCGCATCGGCCAGGGTAGTGACCTCGGCTCTGAACGCAGGGGGCGCGGTGGCGCAGCCAGCTGCCAGCGTGATACCCAGCAAGGCCAGCGCTCCAATAAACCCGCGATACCATCGGCTGTGTTGATACGTCATGAAAGTCTCCGCGACCAGTCGCGGGCGCAATCGATGGCGCCCGCCCGGTAGAATGACAAGCTTACGGCAATAAGGTTCTCCATGCGCACCGACACTTCACCCACCATTCACCGACAAGATTATCTCCCCTTCCCTTTTGATATCCAGAGCGCTCACCTGAGTTTTGAGCTGGATCCCGAACGCACTGTGGTTCGCGGTGTCTACCGCGTCAGTCGTCGCGATGATAGCGATTCCCCGCTTTGCCTCGACGGGCAGGATCTTGAGCTGATCGAACTGAAGGTCGACGGCAAGGTGTTGGAGCCTCAGCGTTTTGCACGGCAAGCAGAGCAGCTCCAAATCTTCGGTCTGGGTGCTCAAGCGGAAGTGGAGGTGGTGAGCGCCTGCAGGCCTGCCGCCAATTCCACCCTCATGGGTTTGTATATTTCGGGCGACAACTTCTTCACCCAGTGCGAGGCCGAGGGGTTCCGACGCATCACATGGTTTCCTGATCGTCCGGATGTCATGACTGTTTTCACGGTCACCTTGCGTGCCGATGCCGAGCGTTATCCCGTATTGCTCTCGAACGGCAATCTGGTGGCCGAAACTCGTTTGGATGATGGCCGCCTCGAAGCCCGCTGGCACGACCCCTTTCCCAAACCGTCCTATCTGTTTGCCCTCGTAGCGGGCCAATTGGAGTGGCGCGAAAAAACCGTGACCACACGCTCCGGTCGAGATGTCTTGCTGCAGATCTATACCGATCCCGGCAATATTCACCGTACCGACTGGGCGCTGGCCAGCCTGGAGCGGGCGCTGCGCTGGGATGAACAGCGCTTTGGCCTGGAGTTGGATCTCGACCGCTTCATGATCGTGGCGGTGCGCGATTTCAATATGGGGGCCATGGAGAACAAGGGCCTCAACATCTTCAATGCAGCCTACGTACTAGCCAACCCCGAAACCACCACCGACGCCAATTATCGTGATATCGAGGCCGTGATCGGTCACGAATATTTTCACAACTGGAGCGGCAATCGCGTGACCTGTCGCGATTGGTTTCAGCTCAGCCTCAAAGAAGGCCTCACCGTCTTCCGTGAACAGGAGTTCTCGGCCGATATGCTGGCTGCCGCCATTGGCGAGCGGGAAGAACCGCTACCGGACCATCAAATGGCTCAGGCCCAGGCCAGCGCGCGAGCCGTGAAGCGCATCGACGATGTACAAACCTTGCGCGCTGCGCAGTTCCTCGAAGACGCTGGGCCCATGGCCCACCCGGTGCGGCCTGAAAGCTATCAAGAAATCGCCAACTTCTACACCGCGACCATCTACGAGAAAGGTGCAGAAGTGATCCGCATGCAGCACACCTTGCTGGGCGAAGAAGGTTTTCAGGCAGGCTTGGCGCGTTACTTCGAGCGTTACGATGGGCAGGCCGTGACCTGCGACGACTTCGTCGACGTGATGGAATCGGTCTATATCGAAAGCAACCCAGGTCGCGACCTGAATGCCTTTCGTCAGTGGTATGCGCAGGCCGGTACGCCCCGTGTGCAGGTCACGCTCGAGCACGACGCTCAGCGCCGCACCGCCACGCTGCGTTTGCGCCAGCACTGCCCGGTGGTTGGCGTAGAAACCCAGCTCGGGCTACACGAAAAACCGCCACTGCATATCCCGGTCGCCGTTGGCTTGCTGAAACAGGATGGCAGCGCCCTCCCCTTGCAGCTCGCGGCAGCCGAGAACTCACCGCCGGCGCGCGTTGTCGCCGACGACACCATGCTGCTCGAACTCACAGAACGTGAGGCGCAATGGACCTTCGCCAATGTGGCTGAGCCACCGGTTCCTTCGCTGCTGCGCGACTTCTCCGCCCCGGTGATCGTGGAATATGATGCCAGCGACGCCGAACTGGCGCTGCGCCTGGCCCATGACCCCAACGCGTTTGCTCGCTGGGAGGCAGGACAGGAGCTTGCCACACGATATATT
>JAJUJN010000317.1 GCA_029265335.1 Alcaligenaceae bacterium | reverse complement strand
CTTGAACAAATCTTCCAAAAACTCGCGGGTACCGCCACCATCGCCGGCAAGACACTGCCGGTATCGGGTCGGGTACGTGGCCGCGAAGTCACGCTGCATTTTCAGGACCAAACCTGGGCAGGTCAACTCGAAAATGGCGCTATGATCGGCGAGGATGCCGCGTGGCACGCCGTTCGCCAATAAATCAATAACGGCTTAACTACCCGGAACCACAGCCGTCCGGGAGCAATCACCGGAGACACACCGCTCATGTCGCATCCTTCGGCGCAGTCTGCGCATCAGCTCTCGGTCCTTGATGGCGTTGCCATGCTGGTTGGCGTGGTAGTCGGCATCGGCATCTTCGGCTTCCCGCCGCTGGTCGCCATGAACGTCGACAGCGGATTCATGTACATGGCCGCCTGGGTAGCAGGCGGCATCATCATGCTCGTGGGCGCCCTGTGCTACGCCGAACTCGGGTCAGCCTGGCCCAATGCCGGCGGAGAATATCATTATTTGCATCGCGCCTATGGGGGCCGGGTGGGCATGCTGTTTGCCTGGGCTCGCGGCACCGTCATCCAAACCGGCGCCATCGCCGCTGTGGCGTTCATCTACGGCGAATATGCCAACAACCTGCTGAACCTGGGCAGCTACGGTGTGGCCTGGCATGCTGGTATCTCGGTGCTGGTGCTCACGCTGCTCAACGTGCTCGGCACGCGTGAGTCGAAGCGGGTGCAGGTGGTCTTCACCGCTCTCGCTTTGATCGCGGTGCTGGCGGTCATCGTAGCGGGCGTGCTGGGTGCACCCGAGGTGTCACCGGCCGTCACAGCGGCGGCCGCCGACGCCAACGGCGGCGGTGCTTCCGCCGGCGCCCTGGGCATGGCCATGGTATTCGTGCTGCTCACTTACGGTGGCTGGAACGAAACCGCCTATCTGTCGGGCGAACTGCGCGACGCCCGTCGCAACCTCCCCAAGGTGCTATTGCTGGGTACGCTGATTGTGAGCGTGCTGTACTTTCTGGCCAACCTGGCCTTTCTGCGCATCTTCGGGCTCGAGGGCCTGCGCCAGACTCACGCTGTAGGCGCCGAGCTCATGAGTCTGGTGGCCGGACCCGCCGGGGGCGTGCTGCTCAGCTTGTTGGTGTGCTGCACCGCTCTCTCCACCATCAATGGCACCATATTCACCGGCGCTCGGGTTTATTACGCCCTTGGGCAAGACGTACCAGCGCTGCGCAAGCTCAGCTCGCAGGGAGCCCGGGGGGCCAGCCCGGTCAGCGCCCTCGTGGTTCAAGGCGCGATCACACTGGCACTCATCGTTTTCGGCGCGTTCAGCGCAGGCAGCGGCGTGCAGACCATGGTGGCCTATACCGCACCCGTGTTCTGGCTTTTCATGTTTCTCGTCGGTGTCTCGCTGTTCGTGTTCCGTCGTCGCCATCCCCATCAATCCCGCCCTTTCCGCGTGCCCTTGTATCCATTCACGCCGCTGCTCTTCTGCCTCACCTGCGCCGGTCTGTTCTATTCCAGCCTGATGTATGCGGGAATCGGCGGCGTGGTGGGCCTGCTCGTTCTGATCAGTGGCGTGCCGTTCATGCTGCGCTACGGCTCATCTCCCGTCACCGAATCTGCGAGCGCAAGCAGCTGAGAACGCCATGACCACCCGTCGCTCCATGCGTATCGCCCGCGTTGCCGTCATTGTTGGCATCGTTTTGGCATTGCTGGCCGTGGGCGGAAGCCTCTGGTACTACCGCCTGCTCAGCCACCACGAGTGGCTGGAGCGGCGCCTTTCCGATGCCGTCGATCGGCCGGTGGAGATTGGCGGCAACCTTAGTGTCAGCTGGGAGAGCACGCCCGACACCGGCTGGCGCGGCTGGGTGCCCACGCCCGTGGTGCGGGCCGAGAAGGTCTCGGTGGGCAACGCTTCATGGGCTCAGCAAACCCGTTTTGCTTCCGCTGAGTCGGTGGCGCTTCATATTCCACTATTGCCCCTGTTGAGCCGCACTCTCCACCTCAATCACGTGGAGCTTTCCGACGCGCGCCTCCACCTTGAGCGCAACCCCCAGGGCGGTGGCAACTGGAATTTTCTGTTCGGCCGCGGGGGCGGTGGTGGCGGCTGGCGGGTGGATCTGGGCACGGTGCGCCTGGGCGGCACCAGCGTGCAATATACCGATACCGCCTTGCAGCTGGACCTCACCGCCACCCTCACGGCTGCCCGCGCCGCAAACGTAGCCGACGCTACGGCGTTCACGCTGGAAGGCCACTATCGCGAAGCCAAGCTGAAGGGTTCTGGCACCGCTGGCTCGCTGCTCACACTTCAAGACCGCGCGGTGAACTACCCCGTCAACCTCGAACTGCATGCCGGCGAAGTGGCGTTCACCGCCCAGGGGCAGGTGGGCAATTTATATGTCGATCCCACCGTCGACCTAAAGGTGAGCGTGGCCGCGCCCAGCATGACCCTTCTCTACCCCGTCACCGGCCTCGTCCTGCCGCACACTGCCCCCTTCAAAACCGAAGGGCGCCTGCAAGGCTCGCTCGGCCCCAGCCAAGCCGCCTGGACCTACCGTGATTTCACCGGCCATATGGGCGACAGTGATCTCAGCGGCACGCTCAGCTACGAATCCCGCCCCACCCGCCCTTTCCTTCAAGGTCAGATTCGCTCCGAGCACCTGCAGTTGGTCGACCTTCGCCCCTTGCTCGGCCTCGAAGGCATCCCGGCCGACCCGGCTGCTGAGGAGCCCGAAGCTCGAAAAGGTCGCAGCGCCAGCTCCGACCAGCTCATTCCCAACGTGCCCTTCCTGGCGGATCGTTGGCAAACCATGGACATCCATGTGGATTATCAAGCCGACACCCTGCAGCACGGCAAGGCGGTGATCACGCGCGATTTCACCGCCAACGTGCGTCTGCAGGATCAGCAACTGGCCCTCACTCCGCTGCAGCTCACCCTCGGTGGTGGCAGCGCCCAGCTCAACCTGGCGCTCGACGCGCGCGAGCGGCCCGTAGCGGGCAACCTCAACCTGCAGGTGAAGCAAGTTGCGCTCGAGTCTCTGGTGGAGGGCGGCCTGCTGGAAGAAATCGGCGGCACCATCCAGGCCAGTGCAGAGCTCGCCGGGCATGGAGGATCCCTGGCCGGCTTGCTCGATACCAGCGATGGCAAGCTCGACCTCTATCTGAAAGACGGCCACGTCCGCCGCACCCTGGTAGAGCTGGCAGCGCTCGACGTGCTCAACGCCGCATTCTCCAAGCTGTTCGAAGACAAAGGCGTCGTGCCCATCACGTGCGCTCACGCTGGCTTCGACGTCAAGCGAGGCGTGGCCACAG
>JAJUJN010000010.1 GCA_029265335.1 Alcaligenaceae bacterium | reverse complement strand
TCTTGCGCCAGTGCGGTGCCGGCAGTGCCCAGCCCAAGAATTGCCATAGCCGCGAAGCGGCCGAACGTTTGCCACATGGTGGATCTCCTCCGTTGAATTACGAACTTGTTGTATTGATCGGCGCGAAAGCCGGATAGGGCTTTTGGGCGTCGCCCAGCGACTCCCAAGTGAGAACCAGCGGCATTCCGGCTCGCAGCGCAACACCCGGGCCGGCCACTAGATTGGCCAACACCCGTACGCCTTCTTCGAGTTCAACCAGGGCGCAGAGATACGGGACCCGATGCTCATGCCCCGGCCAGGCGGAATGGGTACGCGTCCAGGCGTAGAGGCGACCACGCCCCGACACCGGCACCCATTCGAGGTTGCGACGACCGGTGTACATGCTCACCGGCCTCGGCGGGTACTGGAATCGACCGGTGTCGCGACAACGCTGCAGGCAATATTCGCGCCGGTCTGCCGCCGCCCAGAACGGCGCAGTATCGGTGTAATAATTGATTGGCGGCTGGGATCGGCTCGATGAATGGCTCATAGATCAAATGGCTTCGTGTCGGAGCACCATGGCCGAGGATGTGCTCCAGTTTCGACCGAACGGAATCACACCAATCCCCGTGACCAGAGCATTCTCGGCGGTTGTGACTTGTCGCTCTCCGCCCTCGCCCAGCAACTGGCGCACCGCCTCGACGAGGTTGAGGCCACCCCCGGCCAGACCGGGCTGACCGGCGGAAATCTGGCCACCACCGGTATTGAGCGGCAGCTTACCTTTATAGGAAAGGTCGGTAGCGTGCACGAACTGCGCGCCCGCACCAGGTTCACAGAACCCGATTTGTTCGAGCTGCAGCAAGATGGCGATGAGGAAATCGTCGTAGGGGTGGAACATCTGCACATCGCGTGGCTCGATGCCGGCCATGGCCAGAGCTTTGGGACCGACTTCTTCAAAGCCGGTACGTGTGATTTCCGCGAGCGGCTCGTGCAATAAATGATGGGTGCGTTCGGCATAGCCCTGCAGCTTCACCACTTGCCTGAAGCCCTGAGCACGAGCGAGATCGTGCGCCATGATGAGCATGGCGCTGCCGCCATCGCACACCATCACGCTGTCGAGCAAGCGGATGGGCTCCGACACCTGGCGCGACGCGAGGTAGTCGCTTTCGGTAAGCGGCTCACGAAGCTTGGGGCAGGCATTGGGGTTGCGCAGAGCGTGTTCGCGCTGCACCACAGCGAGCTTGGCGAGGGCGGTAGGGTCGAGCCCATATTGCTCGTGATAGCGGCGGCTGATGAAGCCGAAGGCGCCCACTGGGCCGCGCAACCCTATTGGGTAGACGAATTCTGGCCGATAGGCCCCTTGTTCGGAACGATTGTGGGTGGATTGCGCATCGGTGGCTACCAACAGCACGCAGCGACACAAACCCGCACCGATGGCGGCCAGCGCCCTGGCCACTCCTCCTGTACACGACACCCCGCCAAGATGCAGCGATTCCAGCCATGTGGGCGACAGGCCCAACAGCTCTGCCACATATGAGGGGTAGAAGGGGTTGGGAGCCTCGCTCATGGAACCCACGACTGCCAGGCCGTCGATAATGCTGGGATCGATGCCTGATTGTTCAAGCAGATTGGCGTAGACCTCGCCCGCCAGATCGTAGGCGCTCCGACCGGTACGCAAGCGGTTGGGGAGCTCGGAATAGGCCACGATCCCGGCAGAGACATCGGCGAGAGACATGTCGGTGATGTTTGGTACAGCTCACTGAAAAACCAGCGACTGCCACCCTCTTTTTTCGTTGATGAAAGCAAGCAGTGTATCTTGGTCGATCTACCCCCACAAGATCAAGCTCACATGCATCGAACCTTGATAGCCGGCGGCGGTGACCTCGGCCAACGTCTCGCTCACAGACTGCTCAGCCTAGGCGTGGAAGTCCATGCCTTGCGTCGCCAACCTCCGGCTGACCCCACCAGGCGCTGGACCTGGCACGCCGCCGACGTTACCCAACCGACCACGCTCGGCACGCTGCCTGCCCACTTTCACTCATTGTTCTATATTCTCAGCCCCGGCTCTGCAGCGCCGGCGGCGTATCGGGCGACTTACGTGCAGGGATTGGCCAATCTGCTCGATCGCGTCGGCAGACCCGACCTCCGCGTATTCTTCGTGTCGTCATCGTCGGTGTATGGCGAACATCACGGGCAATGGGTAAACGAAGACACCCCTTGCCAGCCCCTGGGTGATAACGGCCGTATTCTGCTTGAAGCCGAAGATCTGGTGCGCAAGCGCCAACCACGCACCACCATCTTGCGTTTGTCGGGACTCTACGGCAACGGCCTACCCAGATTGTTCGAACGGCTGCGCAGCGGCAGTGTCAGCGCTCCCCGCCAGCCTGTGCATTGGGCCAACCGCATCCACCGCGATGACGCTGCGGCAGCGCTGGTTCACCTGTGGCAGCTGCAGCAGCCCGAACCGCTCTATCTAGGCAGCGATGACACGCCCCTGCCCTTGCACGATCTGTATCAATATTTGGCGAGTACGTTGGGCGCGCCGCCTGTGCCCGTGGGGCCAGCACCCCGAATGGTGGGGAGCAAGCGTTTGAGCAACGCTCGGCTGAAAAATAGCGGCTTCAGCTTCCGTTGGCCCGATAGCCGCGAGGGCTACCGCGCCCAGTGGCTTGCAAGTCAAGCGGCGTAAGGGTGTCGAAAATTGATACGATATCGTCGAAAAACGGTACACGTGATTTGCCATGTCCAAGTTCGCACGCATGATCGAGGTTCTCGACCTCTTCTCCACAGCCCACATCACACTGTCGGCCGAGGAGGTGGCCGAGCGTCTGCAGATTTCGCGCCCCACTGCCTTCCGCTATGTGCGGGAACTCACCGCTGCAGGTTTTCTGGCCAATACCAGCGGCCGGTATGAACTGGGCCCCCGTGTGATCACCCTCGACTACCTCATCCGAGAAACCGATCCCCTGCTGCGCGCCGCCGAAGGCCCCATGCAGCAACTGGCGGCCGAAACCAGCCATGGTGTGATTCTGTGCCGCATGTACAACGACGCCATCATCAACGTGCACAAAGAAACCGGTTACGACCGGCGCGCCGTGAGCTTTGGCCGCGGTCGCGAGATGCCACTGTTTCGGGGGGCAGGCTCCAAAGTGCTGGTGGCTGCACAGAACGCCCGGCGGCTGCGACGCCTTCACGATCTCTACGGCAACCACCCCGATGTCCAAGCCTTCGCCCCCAACTGGCCAGCCTTTCGGCACTACTTTGCCCAGATTCGACAAGACGGGTATTTTGTTTCGGTGGAAGAGGTGGAGCCGAATACCGTAGGTATTGCGGCGCCAGTGTCACTTCCCGAGACTGGCGTCGTGGCTTCGCTCTCTCTCATTCTCACGCGCCAGCGGCTCGAGCAAGTGAACCCCGATGGCTTGGCCCAGCTGGTGTCGCGCCGCGCCCGTGCGATCGGGGGCGCCTTGCTGGCGCTGTCGTTGCCAGTGCCGGCGGAGTCGGCTCCCGTGGCGCCAACAAACGATGCTCCCACCACGGAAGCGGCCCACTGAGTGGGCTCTTACGCTTCAATCAGCCGTAAGCCTCGGCCTCAATCAACCGCAAGCTTGGCCTGAGGGCAGGCTGCCACCCAGAGGCTCGACATTCGGTTGACGCACCAACTGCAGGGTGACCGAGCTGCCCGCGCCAGCCTGCTCTTGCACCACGAGGGTGTTGGCCGACTGCGCCTGCAGGCGGGCCAGCCGATTGCCATTGGGCAAGCTCAAGTCGATCACCCGAGCCTGCTGCGGCTGGCGCGACCAGCACCCTTCGACGCTCACAGGCTCTTGCTGGCTGCCGTCGGGGCGAATGCCCGCCAAGGTGGCGCGGAAAGCCTGGTTCGCAAACAAAGTGACGACCGCGCGTTGACCGACGCAGGCGGTAGCCTCGGGCAGGCAGGGCAATACCCCGCGGAAAGTCTGGGCTGGCGCAGGGCGCACCGCCTGAGGAAGTTGCGGCACATTGGCATCTACCGGCCCGGCTGCCTCGATGCCCAGGGTTTCCCAGCAGGGATCCAGCCAATCGCGACAAAGCCCATCGGACACCTCGGTCATGCCGGTAGGAATACGAATCTGGCTGGCGGCCAGGCTGCGGGAAGCGTCGCGCGAGCGCAGGCGCTCGGCTTCGGCCAGCGTGATGCCTTCGGTGCTGTCACGGGCCACCGGAGTGTTGGGCGCATAGTATTGACAGGCTGAAACCGCCAGCACGAACGCGGCAGCCAGCCCGACGCGCAACAGTGACGCACAAGACGCAGTGGCTCGGGACATGGCGACATCTCCAGTGTATAAGTCAGTCGATATGGAATCATACTCTGAAGGGCTGAACGCCCTCCCGCCGGTGTGGCTATATGCGCTGGCGGCTGCGCTGGGGCTGGTAGTGGGCAGCTTTCTCACCGTGGTCATTGCGCGCCTGCCGGTCATGCTCGAGCGCAGCTGGCGTGCCGCTTGCCAGGAATTGCTGCCCGGCTCCGCGCCTGCAACCGAGGAAACACGCTTCGACTTGAGCCTGCCTCGGTCGCACTGCCCACACTGCAGGCAGAGCCTGAGCTGGCACGAGCTGGTACCTCTCTTCAGTTGGTTGCTGCAAAAAGGTCGCTGCCAACATTGTGGAACGCCGATCAGCTGGCAGTACCCCCTGGTGGAAATACTCAGCGTGGTCGCTGTGGTCGCTTGCGTTCATCAATGGGGCCCCACTCTCCAGGGCGCCGCCATGGCCGCTTTTTGCCTGGCCTTGCTTGCGCTTGCCATGATCGACATCCGCACCTTTCTGCTGCCCGACCAAATCACGCTCCCTTTGCTCTGGGCTGGTCTATTGGGCAGCGCAAGCGGCATTCTGCCTACCAGTGCCGAGCACGCGATTGCCGGCGCCGCCGTGGGCTACAGCGCGCTCTGGTTGCTGGCGGCTGCCTATCATCGGCTTACCGGTCGCGAAGGCATGGGGCATGGCGACTTCAAGCTATTGGCGGCACTTGGCGGCTGGCTGGGCATCGCAGCCTTGCCTAGCGTCATCTTACTGGCTTCGATCTTGGGCTTGGTCGTGGGTGTCGTGCAAATCGTACGCAAGCGCGCTCATCGTCAAACCGCCCTGCCGTTTGGTCCGTGCCTGGCTATCGCCGGCGTTCTACAGGCCTTCGCCAGCGCCTGGTAAACGTCGTGGTGGGCAACTTTTGCGCGGTACCGGCCTGCCTGCCGCGCCGCACCCCATCAGCCCCCGCGCGCTAGAATGCCGGCCATCGCCCACGACACCGAGTGATTCATGCTTTCCGAAACCTCTTCCGCTTCGTCCCACGAGCCCTGGCGCGTCGGCCTTACCGGCGGCATCGGCTCGGGCAAGTCGCAGGTGGCCGACTTTCTCGCCGAACTCGGCGCCGCCATCATCGATACCGACGCCATCGCGCATAGCCTCACACAGGCAGGCGGCCCGGCCATCAACGCCCTGCGCGCGCAATTCGGCGATCATGTCATCACCAAAGAAGGCGCCCTCGATCGCGCCGCCATGCGCGAACTGGTGTTTGCCGACGACGATGCCAGACGGCGCCTGGAAGGACTGCTGCACCCGATGATCGCCACCGAAGTGCAGCGGGCCGCAGAGCGCAGCACGGGTTTGTATCAAGTGTTTGTGGTGCCCTTGCTCGTGGAGTCTGGTCGTTGGCACAATCGGGTAGATCGAATCTGCGTGGTGGATTGCGACGAAGCCACCCAAATCGAGCGCGTGGGCAAGCGCAGCGGTTTGACGCCCGAGGCCATACGCCGCATCATGGCGGCCCAGGCCAGTCGCGAACAACGATTGGCAGTTGCCCACGACGTCATCATCAACGATGCCAACACCACGCTGGAAGACCTGCGCCAGCGCGTGCACCAAGTGCACGAACAATGGCTGCTGCAAATGCGTCAGCGCAACTGAACACCGTCAAGGGTGGCCCGCGCCAACGTTATCGTCGCATTCTGTCATCACGGAGCGCTGGGCAGTCGGTACAATCGAAACCCCAACGGAGCCTGATCACGCGTGATCTTATACGAATACCCCTTCAATGAGCGTGTGCGCAACCTGCTGCGTCTCGAAGACCAGTATCAGCGCCTGTTTTTCTTCGTGCAACAAGAAGACCCGCGCGCGCATCATGCCGGCCTCGCCACCCTCTTTGAAATCACCGACGCCCTGGCGCGCGCCAGCGGTCGCAGCGACCCGCGTGGCGAACTCCTGCAGGAACTCGAAAGGCAGCGACAAAGCCTCATCACGCTGCGCGAACATCCCGAGGTCGAGGCCGAGGTTCTCGACACCACCATAGATCGCCTGCAACATGTGCTCGCCGAGCTTTCGGCACAAGGCAAGCCGGGCGATATCACCCGCCAGAACGAGTGGCTGAGCAGCCTGCGCCGTCGACTCCTGATTCCCGGCGGTGTGTGCGAATTCGACATGCCCTCGTACCACGCCTGGCAAGCCAAGCCCGCGCAAGAACGTTTTGCCGACCTGCAGCAATGGTGCCAACCCTTGCTGCCTTTGTACGAGGGTCTGTCGCTCGCGCTCGAACTACTGCGCCAGAATGCCGAAAGCCACAATCTGGTGGCGCGCCACGGGCAATACCAGCAGTCACCCAATGGCAAGCCCTATCAGTTGCTGCGCGTTTGGCTGCCAGCAGATTCGCGAATATTCCCCGAAATCAGCGCCAACAAGTATTCGATCTCGATTCGCTTTTCCAACCAAGACGGTCAGGGCAAGCCTCAACCGGTCAGTCAAGACGTGCCGTTTCGGCTGGATCTTTGCACCAATCTATGAGCTGCCGCACCCCGGCAATGCCGTGCGCACCGTGCGCGTGAGCCTGAGCCAGCGTGCTTGCCGACTGCCCCCCGATGGCAAACAACGGCAAACCAGCTTGCTGCTGCAGCACCTCAAAGCCCGACCAACCCAGCAGCGCGGCCCCTGGATGTGAAGCGGTGGGCAGTACCGGCCCCAGCACAGCGAAATCGGCTTGGAGTGCACGCGCACGCGCGATCTCGTCGTGGTTGTGACACGACATCGACAGCCACTGCCCGGACTGTTTAACAGGTGGTGCCGACAGCGCCATGGCGTCGGTGCTGCGCCAGTGCCGACCATCTGCGAGCTCGGCCCAGGCGTTGGGATGCACGCTGTTTACCAGCACACGTCCCTTTTGCTGATGCACACAGCGTAGGGTTTCCTTGAGCACCTCGAACAGCTCGCTCGCCGCCGGCCCGGTCGGCCAGCCAGGGGCCCGAAACTGAAACAGCCGCACCCCCGCGCGTAGAGCCTCACGCACCCGGCGCAGCCAAAGCTGCGCGTCTTCCTCATTCTGCAGATCGCTCACCAGATAGCGGTCGGGAACGCTCAACCAGCGCAACGGCGGCAAAGTGGCAGGCAGCAAGCTGCCACCGCCCAGGCTCGCTTCTATGCTGGTGAGGCTGGCGCGCGGGTCGACCCAGCGCAAGGCTTGGTTCTCCAACCCACGCGGTGTACCCCGCCAGGCAGTGACGCGGCAAAATGCCAGGCGCACGGTGGCATGTGTGTAGGCATGGATGTAGTTCACCCATGGGGTGGCTTCGGTCACCTCGATGCCCAACTCTTCTTCCAGTTCGCGCGCCAAGGCGTGCATGGCGGTTTCACCACGTTCGATTTTGCCGCCCGGCAGCTCCCACCATCCTGCCCATGCCTTGTCGGCAGGTCGCTGACCCAACAGAACGCGGCCATCGGCGTCGATCACCGCGCCAGCAGCCACCTCGAGATAGGGCCCGGGGGGCCAGGCGCCCTGCTCAGCCCACATGCCGTGCTGCCCAATCCTTGGCGAAGTGCCAAGCGACCCGGCCGGAGCGCGAGCCTCGTTCGATCGTCCACTGCAGGGCTTCGGTGCGCGCCCGTTCGATCTCGTCGGGCGGACAACCGAGGTGGGTGAGCCAATGCTGAACAATGTCTAAATAATCGTCCTGCCGGAAGGGGTAAAACGAGAGCCAGAGCCCGAAGCGTTCCGACAATGAAATCTTTTCTTCGACCGCCTCGCCAGGGTGAATTTCGCCGTCGGGCTGATGACTGGCGGCCAGGTTGTCTTGCATGGACTCGGGCATGAGGTGGCGGCGGTTGGAGGTGGCATAGATGAGCACGTTGCCGCTGCTGCCCGCTACCGAGCCGTCGAGCAGCGACTTCAGGGCCTTGTAGCCCGGCTCGTTGGTGTCGAACGAGAGGTCGTCGCAGAACACGATGAAACGCTCGGGGCGCTCGGCCACCAGATCGAGAATATCCGGCAAGTCGGCCAAGTCGGACTTCTCGACTTCGATCACCCGCAAGCCCTGGCTTGCGTACTTGCTCAGCAGCGCTTTCACCAAGGAGCTTTTGCCTGTGCCACGCGAACCCGTCATGAGCACGTGGTTGGCGGGCTTGCCAGCAAGAAACTGCTGAGTGTTGCGTTCAGCCACCTCCTTTTGCCGCGAGATGTGACGCAGATCGGTGAGTTCGATGCGAGCCGGATGACGCACCGGCGCAAGAAAACCACGGTGCCCACGGCGACGCCAGCGAAAGGCCGGCGTGGCCCAATCGATGGGCGGTGGCGCCGGGGGCAACCAGGCCTCGAGTTGCGATAGCACCCGGCTGGCCTGGGCCATGAGTTGCGTCAGATCAGGAGTGGCAGTAGTCACGTCTAGGAATCAAGGAAGTTGAGAGGGATTTTGCCGAGCTTCGCGCCGCCACCGGCCGCTGCCTGGGGTGCTGCCCATCTATCAGCTGCGGTAATCGGCATTGATCGAAACATACTGATGCGAGAGATCGCAGGTGTAGACGGTGTCGGCATGGCTGCCGCGACCGAGATCGATGCGCACGGTAATTTCATCTTGCTGCATCACGGCCTGACCCAGCTCTTCGCGGTAGCTGGGGTGGCGCCCGCCTTCGGTCGCGACATGGACGTCGTCGAGCCAGAGATTCACACGCTCGACATCCAGATCGTTCACGCCGGCATAGCCGATAGCCGCCAGGATACGGCCCAGGTTGGGGTCACTGGCATAGAAGGCGGTTTTTACCAATGGCGAGTGGGCCACGGCATAGGCCACTTGCAGCGCCTCGTCTTTGCTGTTGGCGCCCGACACGGCAATGGTGATGAACTTGGTTGCCCCCTCGCCATCGCGAACGATCTTCTGCGCGAGATCGAGCGCAACCGCCATGAGCGCTTCACGTAAAGGCGGCCAGGCCGCATCCGACACCGACCCCACGCGCAGTCCCGATTGCCCGGTGGCCATGAGCATGAAGGAGTCGTTGGTGGAAGTATCACCATCGACCGTAATGCGATTGAAGGAGTGATCGGCCAGCTCGCCAACCAGGGTTTGCAGCAACTGCGGCGCAATGCCGGCATCGGTGGCCAGAAAGCCCAACATGGTGGCCATATTGGGCCGGATCATGCCCGCGCCCTTGCTGATGCCTGTGATGGTGATGTTGTGACCCTCCACACTCACCCGACGTGAGCTGACTTTGGGCAAAGTGTCGGTGGTCATGATGCCGTGAGCCGCGTCGAGCCAGGCCGTGGGAGAACGTGCATCGAGCGCAGCCGACAGCCCCGCAACCAGGCGTTCAACCGGCAACGGCTCGTGAATGACGCCAGTAGAGAATGGCAGCACCTGAATGGGCTCGATGGCCATCCGAGCGGCGAGCTCCCGGCAGGTGGTTTCAGCCGCCGCCATGCCCTGCGCCCCAGTGCCGGCGTTGGCGTTGCCGGTATTGACCACCAGCGCGCGAATATCGCCGGTCTGCTTCAAATGACGCTCACAGACTCGCACGGGCGCTGCGCGGAAGCGGTTCTGGGTGAACACACCGGCAACCCCGGTGCCGGGTGCAAGGTCGAACACGACCAGGTCGCGCCGCCCCACCTTGCGGATGCCGGCCTCGGCCACACCAATCTGCACGCCTGGCACGGGGTGAATGTCTTCGGTCGAAGGTATCTGCAGGTTCACTGCCATGTGCACATCCTTGGTAGGAGATTGAAGCGAAACGAACGAGGTCTTGCCCCGCGAGCTTGCATCAGCGCGTGGCCGCACGAACCATCGCGCGCCGCGCCACCTCAAGAGTGGCATCGATGACGCCGTCATCGTGCGTGATGGACACAAAACCCGCCTCGAACGCCGAAGGCGCAAACATCACGCCATCTGCGAGACAGGCATGGAAGAACTTGCGGAAGGCTTCTTGATCGGCGTCGGCGGCTTCCGCCAGCGTGGTGGGCACTTGAGCGCGGAAGTAGAGGCCGAACATGCCGCCCAAGGCGTCGGCACTGAAGGGCACCCCCGCGGTGTCGGCCGCCTCGCGCAGCCCCTCTACCAGACGTTGGGTGCGCTGTTCGAGCTGGGGATAGAAATCGGGTTCGGCCAGCCGCCGCAGCGTGGCAAGCCCGGCGGCCACCGCCACCGGGTTGCCCGACAATGTGCCAGCCTGATACACCGGCCCGAGAGGAGCGAGCTGCGCCATGATGTCGGCCCGGCCGCCAAAAGCGCCTACGGGCATGCCGCCGCCGATGATTTTGGCCAGCGTGGTGAGATCGGGGGTGATACCGCTCAGACCCTGCATCCCTTGGGGGCCAACACGGAACCCGGTCATGACTTCGTCGAAGATCAGTACGGCGCCATGCCGCGTACATTGCTCGCGCAACCCGGCCAGGAAGCCTTCGCGCGGTTGCACGAGGTTCATATTGCCGGCCGCGGGCTCCACGATCACGCAGGCGATCTCTTGACCATATTCGCGGAATGCCGCTTCGACTCCGGCGAGGTCGTTGTAGTCGAGCACGATGGTATGTTCGACGAATTCCGCCGGCACGCCGGCAGACGTGGGGTTGCCGAAAGTGAGTAGCCCCGAGCCTGCTTTGACCAGCAGGCTGTCGGCATGACCGTGATAGCAACCCTCGAACTTGATCACCTTGGGCCGCCCGGTAAAGCCTCGCGCCAGGCGAATCGCACTCATCGTGGCTTCGGTGCCCGAACTCACCAATCGCACCTGCTCGAGGCTGGGCAAACGCGCCACCAGCAGTTCCGCCAGCTCCACCTCACCTTCGGTGGGTGCGCCGAACGACAGACCATGCGCCGCTGCCTCACGTACCGCCTCGACCACCGCAGGGTCGGCATGACCCAGGATGGCCGGGCCCCACGAGCCCACATAATCGATATAGCGCTGGCCTTCTGCGTCGAAAACGTAAGGGCCCTCCGCCCGCGCGATGAAACGAGGCACGCCTCCTACCGAGCCAAAGGCGCGTACCGGCGAATTCACCCCGCCGGGAATCGTGCGTGCAGCGCGTTCGAACAGTTCGGCATTGCTGGCCATGAAAAACTCCGTAGATGTGTGACTGCGTGGGCCTCTCGGCACCAAACTGCCTATCATAACCACGACCCAGCCGAGCTCAGCGCGGCGCCATGGCGGAACTCACCGCCCGAGCCGCAGCTTCGATATCGTCGGCCTCGAACACGCTGGTGATCACCGCCAGCGCATCTGCACCAGCCGCCGCCACGGGCGCAGCATTGCCCGGTCCGATTCCACCAATCGCGGTGACCGTGGGACGTCGCCCATCCTGGCTGGCCGCCTCGCACAACCGGCGCGCCTGGCGAATGGTGGCCAGTTCCACCCGCACCGCTTCGGGCTTCACGCTCGAGCCATACACGGCGCCCATCGCCACGCTGCTCGCGCCTGCAGCCAACGCCTGCTCAACCCGAGCCAACTCGTTGTAGCAGGACACCCCCACTAAACAATCACCGGCGGCAAGCTCGGCAATCAACCCGACGTCGGCGTCGTCGCGGCCAAGATGCACGCCATCGGCAGCCACTTCCTGCGCGAGCTTCCAGTCGTCGTTGATGATGAAAAGAATGCCCAGCTCGCGACAGGCATCGGCCAGCGCCAGCGCTTGCTCACGTTTCAGCTTATCGCTGGCCAGCTTGCGGCGCAGCTGAAGCGCCTGCATCCCGCCACGCACGGCCAAAGTGACGGCCTGAATCAGCCGAGCCGTATCGTCCCATTCGGGAGTCAGGCCATAAAGTCCGCTGACGCCGCGCAAGCCGGGCGAAAGATGATGCATGGGGTAGTCCTCAGGAAATCGCGAGTGGAAGCAAGGGGCCGCAGAAGGGCCGCGGAAGTTGGCAGCTTGTGCCGCCCGGCAACAGCCTCACGATGAGGGTTCGTTCCCGCGCAACCAAAACAGGCGGTCGGGCAGGTTGCGCCCCATGCCGGGCTGAAAGCCGGCCTCCAGCGCTCGGCGCGTGAATTGCTGAGCGTCGATCACGGCTTGCCGCAAGGGCGTGCCGTGGGCCAGGCGAGCGGCCAGGGCGGCCGTGAGCGTGCTGCCCGCCCCCAGAAAGCTCACCGGCAGGTGTTGCCATGGCCAGGCTTCGGCTTCGGGCCCACCCGTGGCCAGCACGTTCACGAACTGGCCTTCGCCGTGAGGCACCCCGGTGATGACGGCGTTATCGGGCCCCAGCGCCATCAGCGCCTGAAGGGCGGTTTCCATGCCCTCGCCGCCCAGCCAGCCTTCGTCGAACCAGCGCTCGAGGCGTTCGTGCGAGACCACCACCACATGCGCTTGCGACACCAGCAAACCCAGGCTCGCCTGAACCGTGGCATCGGCCAGTTCGTTGTGATCGGCAGCGGTGAGCGCGGGCTCGGCTTCGACCAGGTGAACCACCGCGGGCACCGAAGCGTAGTCGGCCAGGATCGCCGCCACCGCGCTCACTGCCTCGGGTGAGGGCAAGGCTCCCACCTTGATGGCAGTGACAGAGGTATCTTCAAGCAGACTGCGAGCCTGGTCGTCGATGTCGTCGGCTTTGACGGGGCGTGAAGCTTCCACTGCGGCCGTATCGCGAGCCTGCCAGCTGGTGAGCACAGAAAAGGTGTGGGTTCCCAGCGCCGCGCCGGTAACCACATCGGCTTGCAGGCCGGTGGCCCCGGTGGGGTCGGCTGGGCCGAAGGTGAGCCAGAGCGGCAGAATTGATGCAGTATCCAACGGTGCTCGACAATAAATGAGATAATGAAGTCATCTGGAGGACGTAGCTTCGCGCTGGCGCCAACTCGTTGGCCAATTCACCAAAAGCGGAGCTCGCTTTCCTCGCAATCCATTTCATTTTACTCCCGAGCCCATAAACCATGCGAACCTGGATGTGCCTCATCTGCGGCTGGATCTACGACGAAGAGGCGGGCCTTCCTGAAGAAGGCATCGCGCCCGGCACTCGATGGGAAGACGTCCCCCCGAATTGGATCTGTCCCGAGTGCGGCGCCCGCAAAGAAGACTTCGAGATGGTCGAGATCTGAAGCAGCGTCCAGACTCTTAACCGGAGCCAGGCCATGACTGAAGACCAAGCTACACACAGTGCGGAACTGGACCTCTCCAACCAGTTTCTCATTGCCATGCCCACTCTGGGCGACTCCAACTTCGCCGGCACCGTCATCTACGTTTGCGAGCACACTGCGGAAGGCGCGTTGGGGCTGGTGATCAACCGCCCCACCGACCTCACGCTGGGGTCCTTGTTCGAACGCATCGACCTCTCCCTCGAAATCGCACCCTTGAAAGAACGACCGGTGTTCTACGGCGGGCCGGTGCAAACCGACCGCGGCTTTGTGCTGCACGCCCCCATCGGCGAATACACCTCCAGCATTCGCGTAGGCGAGCTGGCGCTCACCACATCTCGCGATATCCTGCAGGCCGTGGCCGATGGCGACGGCCCGGAACACATGCTGATCACCCTTGGCTACGCCGGCTGGGGAGCTGGCCAGCTCGAAGCCGAGCTGGGCGAGAACGCCTGGCTGTCGGTTTCGGCCGATCCGCGCGTGATCTTCGACACGCCTCCCACCGAACGCTATCCCGCGGCGCTCGCCCTGCTCGGCATCGATCCCATCATGCTGACCGACGGCGCCGGCCATGCCTGAAGGGGCCGAAACGCTGCTGGCCTTCGATTTCGGCACTCGACAGATCGGCGTGGCCTTGGGCAACACCATCACCGGCGCCGCCCGGCCCCTCACTCTGATCGCCAGCGAGCCGCTGCGTCAGCGGTTCGCCCGTATCGAAGCCTTACTCAAAGAATGGCAGCCCGACCGCCTGGTGGTGGGGCTGCCACTCGCAGCCGACGGCGGTGAGCAAGAGATCACTCGGCGCAGCCGGCGTTTCGCCAACCAGTTGCACGGCCGCTTTCGGCTGCCGGTGGAACTGCAAGACGAACGCGGTTCCAGCATCGAGGCCCAACAGAGCATGCCTCGAAACGGCGCCGATGACGCCTGGGCCGCCGCGGTGATTCTGCAGCGTTACCTCGACCACACCTCAGGCCACACCTGACCCAAGCGCGGTTGCGTCGCACCCGCACGATTTCATCGCGCCCTCGTGTCGTACACTTCGGCGCAGTCCGACTTAGCCCCGATCGCCCTTTCTCATGTTTGAACTCCCCAACGCCGAAACTCTTTATCAGTCGCTGCAGGCCCAGGTGGCCGAAGCGATCACACGCAAACCGGAAGGCACGGTGTACCTGGTGGGCATCCTGTCGGGCGGCGCCTGGCTCGCTGAGCGACTGCACCGCGATCTCGAGCTCGCTGGCCGGCCCGGTGTGCTCAATATCAGTCTGTACCGCGACGACTTCGATCGCATCGGTCTGCACCACCAAACCCAACCCACCGACATTCCTTTCCCGGTGAATGGCAACCATCTCATTCTGGTCGACGATGTGCTCTATACCGGGCGTACGATACGCGGCGCGCTCAATGAGATCTTCGACTACGGCCGCCCCGCCTCGGTGCAATTGGCCGTGCTGATCGACCGTGGTGGCCGGGAACTGCCGGTGGCCGCCAGTCTGTGCGCCACCCAACTCGAAGTGCCCGAGGGCCAGAACGTTGCCTTGCAGCGCGACGGCGAACGCTTCTTCCTCACCTTGGAGGACGCCCATGCGTAATCCGCAGCTCAACCGCCACGGCGAACTTACCCACTTGCTCACGCTCGACGGTCTGCCGCGCGACATCGTCACCCACATACTCGATACCGCCGAAACCTTTGTTCCGCTGGCCGAGCGCGAAGTCAAAAAAGTGCCGCTGTTGCGCGGCAAAAGCGTGTTCAACCTGTTCTTCGAAAATTCCACGCGCACGCGAACCACCTTCGAGATCGCAGCCAAACGACTCAGTGCCGACGTCTATAACCTGAACATCAACGCTTCGTCGGCCAGCAAGGGCGAAACCCTGCTCGACACCATCAGCAACCTGTCGGCCATGCAGGCCGATCTCTTCGTGGTGCGTCATGCCGCCAGCGGCGCGCCCCATCTCATCGCTCGTCATGTGGCCCCGCATGTGCATGTGGTGAATGCCGGCGATGGCTGGCATGCCCACCCTACTCAGGGTTTGCTCGACATGTACACCATTCGCCACTTCAAGCGTGACTTCACCGGCTTGACCGTGGCCGTGGTAGGCGATGTGATGCACTCCAGGGTGGCCCGCTCGGATATCCTCGCGCTCACCACCCTGGGCGTGCCCGAGGTGCGGGTGATCGGGCCCATGACGCTCTTGCCCGGCGGCCTGGAGCATCTCGGAGTTCGAGTGTTCCACGATATGTACGAAGGCCTGGAAGACGTCGATGTGATCATCATGTTGCGCCTGCAGAACGAACGCATGCGCGGCGCCCTTCTGCCCTCCCCGCAAGAATATTTCAAGCACTACGGGCTCACCGAAGACAAGCTCGCCCGCGCCAAACCGGATGCCATTGTGATGCACCCAGGCCCCATGAATCGCGGCGTGGAAATCGAATCTTCCGTCGCCGATGGCCCGCGGGCCGTCATTCTCAACCAGGTAACTTTCGGCATTGCAGTGCGCATGGCAGTCATGAGCATTGTGGCCGGCGCCAGCAACGACTAAACGATCCGCCATGAAGCTGCATATCCACGGCGGCCGCGTCATCGACCCGGCCAGCCAGCTCGACGCCATACAGGATGTCTATATTGCCGGTGACCGCATCGTCAGTGTGGGCAATGCGCCTGCCGACTTCTCCGCCGACCGCACACTCGACGCCAGCGGAATGCTGGTGCTGCCCGGTCTGGTCGACCTGGCCGCCCGGCTGCGCGAGCCGGGGTTTGAATATCGGGCCACGCTCGAATCCGAAATGCAGGCCGCACTTGCCGGCGGCGTCACCAGCCTGGTGTGTCCACCCGATACCGACCCGCCGCTGGATGAACCGGGCCTGATCGAGATGCTCAAGCAGCGCGCGCGTCAGCTCAACCAGGCTCGTCTCTACCCTTTAGGGGCCATGACCGTGGGCCTGGAAGGCGAAAAGCTCACTGAAATGGGGCAACTCCTGGCCGCCGGCTGCGTGGGGTTCAGCCAGGCCGATGTGGCCGTGCTCGACACCAACATGCTTTGGCGCGCCATGCAATACGCCTGCACCTTTGGCTACACGCTCTGGCTGCGCCCACAGGATCCCTGGTTGGGGCGTGACGGCGTGGCAGCCGCGGGCGCCTACGCTGGTCGCCTGGGTTTGCCGGGCATTCCCGAGGCGGCCGAAACCGTCGCGCTCCATACGCTTTTCGACCTGCAGCGCGCCACCCGGGCCCGCCTGCACATCTGCCGCATCTCCAGCGCGGCCGGCTTGGAGCTGGTGCGCGCGGCCCGGGCCGAGGGGCTGCCAGTCAGTTGCGACGTGGGTGTGCATCACGTTCACCTGATCGACCTCGACATCGGACACTTCGACAGCCATTGCAAGCTGATGCCGCCCCTGCGCAGTCAACGCGATCGCGACGCCATTCGAGCCGCATTGGCCGACGGCACGATCGACGCCATCTGCTCCGACCACACGCCGGTAGACGACGATGGCAAACTGCTGCCTTTCAGCGAAGCCGAGGCGGGCGCCACCGGCTTG
>JAJUJN010000302.1 GCA_029265335.1 Alcaligenaceae bacterium | reverse complement strand
CTGGTGGCGGCCATCATGGTGTTGATCATCATCTGGAACCGCCACAATCAGCGCGCGAACCCCAAGCTGAACGAGCTCATCGGTCAAGAGGGACATGGCGCGGCATTGCGACGCCAAGGATGAAACGCCGCCTCAGTCGTTGTCAGGCCGGTGTTCGGGATGAATCGGCGCCAAGGCCCGCCAGGCCAGCCGTTTGGCGGCTGCCCCCAAACGCAGCATCACCGAAGGCGCGGGGATCAAGGCCAGCGTCAAAGATTGCGGGGCGGTAGGCAAGGTCATCGACATTCCCACTTCCCAACCTGCCAGTCGAGAAGGCTGCGGCGGCAACGGCCAATTCGGCGGCATGCAGATCACCACCGGTACGCTCTCTGTGTTGAGGCTGAGCGGCGCTTGGGCCACCAGCGCTTGCAGGGTGGCCAGGTTGCAGCCCGAGTCGGTCACGCCGCCCACCGTGCCCACGCCAGGCCGCATAGGCTCACGAGCCACTGCCGCCATCGCATTGGCCAGCAGTTCGCGGCCGCGTGGGTCGTCTTGGGTGGCCGGCGCCCAGGGACGCAGAAGCAAGGCAGCCGGCGCCTCCTGGTGAGGCGCCTTGGCTTGCCACCACGACCAGCGCCAACGCCCTTCCAGCTGCAGCTCAGCACGCTGGGGAGCAGGGGTGGGTACCGAGGCTGCTGGGGGGGCGGTAACGGTTTTTTCCGCTACCGGCGGGGTATCGACAGTGGCTTGGCGTGGAGCCTCGGATGGCGCCACGAACGTTGAGGGGGTGGGAGCGACGGGAGCACTGGCCGCATCGGCGGCGGGAGTCGCAGGAGTACTCGTTGCTTCGGGGGCGGCGACCGAGGGTGCGGAAGCGCTGAGAGCCCTCTCCGCCTCTGGCAACGCGGCTGGTCGCGTTGCAGGGCCCACTGGTGAAGAGGCTGGCCGCGTTTCACGAACGACAGCAGCAGCATGGTTCTCGCCAACGCGCGGCAAAGGCGCACGCCAATCCACGCCCAGCTCCTCCAGCCAGGCGCGTTGCCAGAATTCCTTTTTTGTGTGGTTCACCCCTCGCCTCTCGCCAACGGCAGACGCATCACGATCGCGTCTTCGCGTCCTACATGCGACGGGTAGTAATCGCGGCGCACGCCAATGCGGAAATAGCCGGCGCGCTCATACATTCGGCGCGCGCGAAGATTCGATGTGCGGACTTCGAGCAGCACCGAGGCTGCGCCCTCGGCGCGCGCACTGGCTTCGGCCCAGGTGAGGAGACCGCGGCCCACGCCTTGCGCCTGCCAGCGCGGATGGACGCAAAGATTGAGAATGTGCCATTCCTCGGGCAGGCGCATGGCCAGGCAATAGCCCAATAATCGGCCCTGTTGCCAAGCGGTGTAGCCGGGGTAGCCCGCCGCGATAGAGTCGGCAAAATTGCCCTCCGACCACGGAAACGAATAGGCCAAGCGCTCGATGGTGACCACATGTTCGACGTCATCGAGAGTCATGGCGCGCCAGTTGTCGACCACCCGCGTTGCGATCATGACACCCCCGGCATGCCGGCCCTGGGGTTGCCGCCCTCCCCCGATGCACGTTCGGCCGTGGTGAACGCGACCTTGTTGCGCACGTAAATCGGGCTGGCGTCCTCCGGCGCAACACGCACACCGGCCTGCCAATGGGCCCAGGCCACTTCTGCCACCGCCGCCGCTGTCGGGCGGACCGGGCTCGGGTGAATCGAGATTTCGAGGCCGTTCGTGGCCAACTGCGCAACGACTGCATCGACTTCTTCGGGAGCAAGATCGCTCAGCCACAGCCAGGAGGCCACGGCAGAAGCGGCTTCGGCCTGATCTGGCTCCGTGGCGGCCGCCTGCCGTCCAGCCGCTGCAGACCACTGCTGATGCCATTCCGGCAGCGCTGCCAGGGGCAGCAACAAAGGGCCTGTGCTGAGCTGCACCTGCTCGGCCGTACGGTGAATGACCGTGACGTAGGCTTCGCTCATGCGGGCGTCCTGCACCACCAGGCGCCATTGCGGCGTGGCTGCAGCCAGCTGCTGTTCCATGCTGGCAGGCGTGAGCACCGGCACCAGAGGCAAGTCGAGAGCGAAGCCCATGCCCTGGGCCACACCGCAAGCCACGCGCAGGCCGGTAAACGCTCCGGGCCCTTGACCGAAGGCGATGCCATCAAGCTGTGCGCGGCTTACCTCCGCTTCGGCTAACACCTCGTCGACCAATGGCAACAGGCGAGCGGAATGCTCGCTTACACCGTCGTGGTGGCGGCTGATCACACGCGCTTGGCGCCCGTCGTGATGCAGCAATGCCACCCCGCAGCGGGGGCCGGAGGTTTCGAGGGCTAACAGATGACTGGACATGGGACTGCATTGTATGGGATCGTTGCGGCTCACGAATATGTAACAGCCGATGTATTTGCATAGCCCACCGCGGCCAACTCGGCTAAATTGAATACCTTTAAGGTTCGCTCTCAGCTACCATGCCACCTTCTTCCAATCTTCACCCCACCAGAAAGATCCTGGTTGTCGACGACGACCAACGTTTGCGCGATCTTCTCAAGCGCTATCTCACCGAACAAGGCTTCAGTGTTACTGCCGTGGAAGACGCCAGTAGCATGGACAAAGTCTGGCAACGCGAACACTTCGATCTCATGGTACTCGACATCATGTTGCCGGGCGAAGATGGTCTTTCCATCTGCCGGCGCATGCGCGGCTCCAGCAATTCCACGCCCATCATCATGCTCACGGCCAAGGCCGAAGACATCGATCGCATCGTGGGCCTCGAAATGGGCGCCGACGACTACCTCTCCAAGCCTTTCAACCCACGTGAACTGTTGGCGCGCATCAACGCCGTGCTCCGCCGCCGCGGGCCCGAAGAGCACCCCGGCGCGCCCAGCCAGGAAAACGACGACTGGGTGAAGTTCGGGCCCTGGGTGCTCAACCTTTCCACACGCACGCTCATGCGCGACGGCCAGCCCGTGTCCATCACCACCGGCGAGTTCTCGGTGCTCAAGGTGTTTGCCCGCCATCCCAAGATTCCCCTGTCGCGCGACAAACTCATGGAGCTTGCCCGCGGGCGCGAATACGAAGCCTTCGATCGCAGTCTCGACGTCCAGATCTCTCGGCTGCGCAAACTGATCGAAGAAGATCCTGCCAAACCGGTTTACATCCAAACCGTCTGGGGCATGGGCTACGTCTTCGTACCCGACGGCGGTCGCTGAACCTTGGCGGGGCCGGCTGGCTGACGCCGCCGCCCCGCTTCCCCTATGCGTAAACGCTTTCGTCCAGGGCTTTTCGCACGCTCGTTTTTACTGCTCAATCTCCTGCTTGCCATCAATCTGGTGGTCTGGACGCATGCTCACCGCCAGCTCGAGATCCAGCCCCGCGCCCGCGAGATCGCACAGCAGCTGGCCACCGCGGTAAACACCACACG
>JAJUJN010000203.1 GCA_029265335.1 Alcaligenaceae bacterium | reverse complement strand
GTAAACCGTGCAAGCCCTTTGGATGCTGGTCGCCGCCCTGCTGTTTGCCGTCATGGGCGCAGGCGTGAAGATGGCGAGCGACGCCGATGCCACCCTGGCCCAGGTCATCACTCTGCGCGGTTTGCCGTCCGTGCTGCTGATCGTGGTCTGGGCACGAGCCAACGGGCTGAGCGTGCGGCCCAACCATTGGCGCATGCATGTGTGGCGCAACGTGGCGGGTGCGACTGCCATGTGGGGCGGCTTCTATGGGATCTCCCACCTGCCGCTGGCCACGGCGATCACGCTCAACTACACCACGCCCTTGTTCGTGGCCGGCTGGATGCTGGGCTGGGGCGGCGCCCAGCGCGACAACCTGCGGCTGCTCGCCGTGGTGCTGGGCTTTATCGGCGTACTGGCGGTGCTACGCCCCACCCTCAATGCGGAGCAATGGGTGGCGGCCCTGGCCGGGCTTTCGGCTGGTGGCCTGGGTGCTGTGGCTCAACTGCAGATTCGCAGCCTGGGCCGGGCGGGCGAGCCCGCCTGGCGCATTGTGCTGTATTTTTCGTTGTTCACTACCGCGAGCGGCGTGGCGGTGCTGTTGGTGCAAGGTTGGCCCACTCTCAGCGGCGATGGCTGGTTTGCCCTGGCTGTGCTCGCCCTGAGCGGGCTGGGCGGTCAACTCGCCATGACGCGCGCCTATGGCGCCGGATCGGCACTGCTATCCGCCGCCTTGCAATACACGATCATCATTTTTGCCTCGTTGCTGGGCTTTATTCTGTGGGGCGATCGGCCCGACCTCACGGCTGCGCTCGGCATGGCGGTCATCGTGGCAGCCAGCCTGCTGTCGGTGTGGGCCACCGCTCGACGCGGCAAGCGAGAGTAGCCGCAGGCCGCCCGGCAGTGGTTTCTGGGACGGCCCAGGCCAACAGGCGGCGCCCATTGGCGGTCGCCTGCTGCCGGTAGCCGAGCCGGCAAGTTCTGGCCTTCACCCGTTGATGCGCGTTCGGAGGTGGCGGCCGAAACATCGCTGAATCAATGAGCTTGCTCCCAATTGGGGCCACTGCTCACTTCGGCCACCAGGGGAACATCGAGCTGCGCAACGCCGCACATCATTTCGGGAATGCGCTGCGTCATGAGCTCCCGCTCGCTCTCGGGCACTTCCAGCACGAGTTCGTCGTGCACCTGCATGATGAGGCGGCTTTGATGCTGGTCGCTCTCCAGCCAATCCTGCACGGCCACCATGGCCATTTTGATCAGATCGGCCGACGTGCCCTGCATGGGAGCATTGATGGCAGCCCGCTCGGCCGCCTTGCGACGAGGGCCGCTGCCCCCACGAATTTCGGGCAGCCAGAGGCGGCGGCCGAACACCGTTTCTACATAGCCTTGTTCGCGAGCGAGTTCGCGAATGTCGTCCATATACTTGCCCACCCCGGGATAGCGCTCGAAATAGCGTTCCATGTACACCTGGGCGGCATCGCGTGTGATGCCCAGGTTGCCCGCCAGGCCGAACGCGCTCATGCCGTACATGAGCCCGAAGTTGATGGCCTTGGCGGCGCGACGCTGATCGGGCGACACCTCGCTCAACGGCACATCGAACACCTCAGACGCCGTGGCGCGGTGAATATCTTCGCCCTGAGCGAAGGCGGCCTGCAGTTGCTTGTCACCCGAAACGTGAGCCATCACGCGCAACTCGATCTGCGAGTAATCCGCCGACAGCAGCACATTGCCGGGCTCGGCCACAAAGGCCGCGCGCACCTGGCGGCCGGCGGGCGTGCGGATGGGAATGTTCTGCAGATTCGGTTCGCTCGACGCCAAGCGCCCGGTAACCGCCGCCGATTGCGAATAGGCGGTGTGCAGCCGACCGGTGCGACTGTCGACCAGCCGCGGGAGTTTGTCGGTATACGTGGATTTGAGCTTGCTGACCCCTCGATAGTCGAGCAGCACCTGCGGCAAGGGGTAGTCTTGCGCTAGCGTGGTGAGCACTTCTTCGTCGGTGGAAGGCGCACCACTGGGCGTTTTGCGCACTACCGGCAGGCCCATTTTTTCGAACAGAATCTGGCCCAACTGACGCGGTGAGTTCAGGTTGAAATTCTCGCCGGCAAGCTCGTGGGCTTTGGTTTCGAGCGCCTCCATCTGCTCGCCGAGCTCTTTGCTCTGGCGGGCCAGCTCGCCTGCATCGATGCGCACGCCGGTGCGTTCCATGATGGCAAGCACGCGCGACACTTGCACTTCGAGTTCGTAGATGCGGAGCAACTTGGGATTTTCGGTGAGCTGCGGATACAGACGCTCATGGAGCTGAAGGGTGAAGTCGGCATCTTCGGCAGCGTAATGCCCTGCCTTGTCGATGCTCACTTCGTGAAAACCAATCTGCTTGGCGCCCTTGCCGCAGAGGGCCTCGAAACTGATGGCACGCTGCCCCAGCCAGCGTTCAGAGAGATCGGACAGCGACACGTTGCGATGCGACTCGAGCACATACGATTGCAACAAGGTGTCGTGCCGAATGCCCCGCAAGGCTACCCCCATGTTGGCAAAGGCATGGGTGTCGAACTTGGCATGATGCAGCAGCTTGGCGGCCTTGTCGTCTTCAAGCCAGGGGCGCAGGCGCTCGAGCACTTCGTCGCGCGGCAGCTGTTCGTCTTCGGTCAGGCCGGCGTAGCGATGTCCGACGGGGATATAGCAGGCCTCGTGCGGCGTGACGGCCAGCGAAATACCCACCAATTCGGGCTGCATGGCGCCCAGGCCGCCCGTGGTTTCGGTATCGAGCGCCACCAACTCGGCTTGGTGCAGCTTTTCGAGCCATTCGTCGAAGTCGGCCCAGCGATTGATGATGCTGTAATGCGTTTGGGGCGTGATACCTGGCGCCTCGCCCTCGACCGCGTTGGCGCTCGGGGTGGCCGAAGTGGCTTGGGCCGCAGACCCCGCAGCTTGCTGCACGCGCGCGTCGCCCTTGGGCAGACGATTGTCGTCGCCGGTGAGTTCACGCAGCCAGGTGCGAAAGCCGTAGTGGTCGTAGAGCTCGATGAGGGTGTCGGTGTCGACCTCGCGCGGCCGAAGCTCTTCGAAGTCGTGCAAATGGCCGTCGAGGTCGCAATCGAGCTTGATGGTGACGAGCGTGCGCGAAAGCTCGAAGCTGTCGATGGCTTCGCGCAGGTTGTTGCCCGCCACGCCTTTGATCTCATCGGCATGGGCCACGAGGTTGTCGAGCGACCCATATTGCGCCAGCCATTTGGCTGCGGTTTTGGGCCCTACCTTGGGCACTCCCGGGATGTTATCGGCGGGATCGCCGACCAGCATGAGATAGTCGACAATACGCTCGGGCGGCACCCCGAACTTGGCCATGACTCCCGCTTCGTCGAGATGTTCGCCACTCATGGTGTTGATCAGCGACACCTGCGGGTTCACCAGCTGAGCCATGTCTTTGTCACCGGTAGAAATCAGCGTACTCACTCCACGCTCGGCGGCGCTCACCGCGAGTGTGCCGATGATATCGTCGGCCTCCACGCCGGGAATGCTGAGCACCGGCCACCCCATGGCGGCGATGGCGCGATGAATGGGCTCGATCTGCGCGGCGAGGTCGTCGGGCATGGCCTGACGATTGGCCTTGTATTCGGGGTACAGTTCGTCGCGGAACGTGGGGCCGCGGGCGTCGAAAACGCAGGCCAGCCAGTCTGCCTTATGATCAAGAGCCAGACGGCGCATCATGTTGATGACGCCATATAGTGCGCCCGTGGGTTCGCCCGCCGCATTGCGCAGGTCGGGCATTGCATGATAGGCCCGATACAGATAGCTCGAACCATCCACCAACAACAGGGTTTTACTCATATGAATCCAAAAGATGACACGGACCCCACCGATGCGATCACCGATCTGAACCGACTCATTCCACGTCGCATGCACCAGCAGCGTACGGTTCGGGTGCCCGGCTTGCGCGATATCGTAGATGCTGAACGCGCGACGGCCACGAAGGCGCGCGAGTCCTGGCATCTGCTGGGGATTATGTCAGAGTTCTACGAGGCCTCCGAAAAACTTGCGCAGGTGAGGCCCGCAGTGAGCGTGTTCGGCAGCGCTCGCATCCCCCCCGACAGCCCCTATTATGTGCTCACCCAGGAAATCTCCCGCTTGCTGTCCGATTCGGGGTTCAGCGTGATTTCGGGCGGCGGGCCGGGCCTGATGGAGGCTTGCAACAAAGGGGCCTACGAAGGCCGCGGCCTGAGCATCGGCCTGAATATCGACCTCCCGGCCGAGCAACTGGCCAACCCTTATCAGAACATCAGCCTGTGGTTCCGTCATTTCTTCCCACGTAAAGTGGCCTTCATGAAATACACTTCGGCCTATGTGGTGATGCCTGGCGGTTTCGGCACCATGGACGAACTGTTCGAAGCACTCACGCTTATCCAAACCAAGCAGAGTCGCCGTCTGCCCATCATTCTCGTTGGTTCGGAGTTCTGGGAAGGGCTGTTGCAGTGGCTTGCCGACCAACTCCAGGCCAACGGCCTCATCAGCCCCACCGACCTCGATCTCATGCAGGTCATCGACGACCCGCAGGCTGTGGTCGATGCCATTTTCGATTTCCACGAGCACGACGGTTTCGAGCAAACGGCAGCAGACGCCCAACTGCGCTCACTTTAAGCCCCAACCGCCGAGACCTCCGGCTGTTGTCCGAGCAACCCAAGCTTTCCATTCTTTTCATGGCCGTATTCACCCCTG
>JAJUJN010000274.1 GCA_029265335.1 Alcaligenaceae bacterium | reverse complement strand
TGATGGCTTCAATACGATTGCGGTATTGCACGGAATCGGCGGCGGCGTGCGAGCGCCCGATGGAGTGGCTCGATTTCAACCCCAGTTCGTTCTCGAGCGGCGCCACAAAGGTAGCGAACAGATCGAGCACCAGCGCATCGGTTTGGTGCACATAGTGGTTGATTTGAGGGTCGACCAGAGTGCTGAACACAATGGGGCGGCAACCTTCTTCGGTATAGGCACGCTGGATGCGCTCGGCGGCCTGGCGTGCTTTTTCGGCATTGGTCACGAACGGCAGGCGCACGCGACGGAACTGCGCGTTTTCGAACTGCGATAACACCGAGTGAGAAAAGGTTTCGGCCGTGATGCCCGTGCCGTCGGAAACAATGAATACCGTGCGCTGGACGGCGGGCTGAGATGTCGTCATGGAGAGGTGGCTTCGCGTACAATCATGCCCGTCCGCGCTCGCCTGCGAGCGCGCGAGGGCTATTCTAGATCTCAAGATCCATCAACTTGCGTCATGAATCACCCGAGGCCGGTTTGGTCAGGTTAGGCAGCAGTGCGTTTATACCTTGCGTGCCCTGACCAAACAGGCTTTCTTTCCATTGTATAGGTGCTTCATGTCTTACGTTGTTTCATTCGAGCAGCTCCGCATGACGGATGTTGACTCGGTAGGAGGCAAAAACGCGTCACTAGGAGAAATGATCTCCCAGCTTTCCGGAGCTGGGGTGCGTGTACCGGGTGGTTTTGCCACCACCGCCGAGGCGTTTCGTCATTTTCTCGACGCCGCCGGCCTCAGCAGCCGCATTGCCGACAAGCTCGCGTCGCTCAATGCCGACGACGTGCGCGAACTGGCCGAGGCTGGCGCCGAGATCCGTCAGTGGATCATCGACGCGCCCCTGCCCGCCAAGCTCGAAGAAGAAATCCGTGCCGCGTTTGCCGAACTCGACACCGACGGCAACGGTTCTTTCGCCGTGCGCTCCTCGGCCACTGCCGAAGACCTCCCCGACGCCTCGTTTGCCGGGCAGCAGGAGTCGTACCTGAACGTCGTGGGCATCGACGACGTGCTCGACAAAATCCGGCAGGTGTTCGCCTCGCTCTACAACGATCGCGCCATTTCGTATCGCGTGCACAAGGGTTACGCCGACACCGAGGTGGCTTTGTCGGCTGGCGTGCAGCGCATGGTGCGCTCCGATACCGGCGCGGCCGGCGTGATGTTCACCATCGACACCGAATCCGGGTTCCCCGACGTGGTCTTCATCACCTCGTCGTACGGGCTCGGCGAAACGGTGGTGCAGGGCGCAGTGAACCCCGACGAGTTTTACGTGTTCAAGCCGGCTCTTGAAAGCGGCAAATACCCCATCATCAGCCGCCGCATTGGCTCCAAGCTGGTCAAGATGGAGTTCGACCTCGAGCGCACCGAGGGGCGTGCCGTGCGCACCGTCGATGTCCCCGCCAGCGAGCGCAACCGCTTTTCGCTGAGCGACGACGACGTGATCGAGCTGGCGCGCTACGCCACCATCATCGAAAAGCACTACGGTCGCCCGATGGACATCGAATGGGGCCGCGACGGCAACGACGGCAAGATCTATATCCTGCAGGCTCGCCCCGAAACCGTGAAGTCGCAACAGCAGGCTTCCGACGTTCAGCTGCGTTATCGCCTCAAGGCCACCGGCAGTGTGCTGGTTACCGGGCGCGCCATTGGCCAGAAGATCGGCTCCGGTCCGGTGCGGCTGGTGTCGGATGTCTCTGAAATGGATCGCGTGCAGCCCGGCGATGTGCTCGTAACCGACATGACCGACCCCAACTGGGAGCCAGTCATGAAGCGCGCTGCGGCCATCGTGACCAACCGTGGCGGCCGTACTTGCCACGCCGCCATCATCGCGCGTGAGCTTGGCATTCCTGCCGTGGTGGGTTGCGGCGACGCCACCGACCAGCTCACCGAAGGGGCGCAGGTTACCGTGTCGTGCGCCGAAGGCGACGAAGGCCGTATTTACGACGGGCTGATTGAAACCGAAGTCGAAGAAGTGCGTCGCGGCGAAATGCCCGATATTCCCGTGAAGGTGATGATGAACGTGGGCAACCCGCAGCTCGCCTTCGACTTCGCGCAGATTCCCAACAGCGGTGTGGGTCTGGCCAGGCTCGAGTTCGTGATCAACAACAACATCGGCATCCACCCCAAGGCCATTCTCGACTATCCCGGGGTAGACACCGAGCTCAAGACCGCGATCGAATCCGTGGCGCGCGGCCACGCCAGCCCTCGCGCCTTTTATGTGGACAAGATCGCCGAAGGTGTTGGCACCATCGCCGCTGCCTTCTACCCCAAGCCCGTCATCGTGCGACTGTCCGATTTCAAATCCAATGAGTATCGCAAGCTCATCGGAGGGTCGCGCTACGAACCCGACGAAGAAAACCCCATGCTGGGCTTTCGGGGCGCCGCGCGTTACCTCTCGGCCGATTTCGACGAATGCTTTCGCATGGAATGCGAAGCCCTCAAGCGTGTGCGCGACGACATGGGCCTCACCAACGTCGAAGTGATGGTGCCCTTCGTGCGCACGCTCGAACAGGCGGATCGCGTGGTGAAGCTGCTCGAAACCAACGGCCTGCGTCGTGGCGAAAACGGCCTGCGCCTCATCATGATGTGCGAGGTGCCCTCCAACGCCGTGCTCGCCGAGCAGTTCCTGGAATACTTCGACGGCTTTTCGATCGGTTCCAACGACCTCACTCAGCTCACCCTTGGGCTCGATCGCGACTCCGGCCTGGAGCTCCTGGCCGAAGACTTCGACGAACGCGATCCGGCCGTGAAGGCCTTGCTGCAACGCGCCATCAAAGCCTGCCTCGATGCCGGCAAATACGTGGGCATTTGTGGCCAAGGCCCCAGCGATCACCCCGACTTTGCCCTTTGGCTGCGCGATCAGGGCATTCTTTCGATGTCGCTCAACCCCGACACGGTGGTGGACACCTGGCAAAAGCTGAGTTGAGTTTTCCCCCGCGCGAGTGGAGCGGGGTTGTGTTGTATCCCGGGCGATTTCTTCTGCGAGCGCAGGAGAAATCGATCCGGGCTCAAAGTAGCGGTGCGGCACTGCGCGGCACCGAGAGCTTGCTTTGCTCTGGCGCATAGCAACGAAGCAACGGCGCTGCCGCCGCTGCCAAGGAGCTTGAGATGCACGTTCTGCTCGTAGAAGACGATCCTCTCGTGGCGAGCGGCATCGTCGCAGGGCTGAAATTGCATGGTCTGATTGTCGATCATGTTGCCACCGCAGGCCTGGCCGATGCCGCCCTGGCAACGTCGAACTTTGATGTTTGTATTCTTGACCTCGGCTTGCCCGATGAAAACGGCATGGCTCTGCTCCGTCGCTGGCGCCACGCCGGATACAGGCTGCCCGTTCTGATTCTGACTGCTCGCGACGCGCTCGATCACCGGGTAGAGGGGCTGCTGGGCGGGGCGGATGATTACTTGGTCAAGCCCTTTGATCTCGATGAGCTGCATGCTCGCTTGCATGTGCTCGCACGCAGAGCCGCAGGCCGCAGCACAGACTGTGTCCATCATGGCGAACTGACATTCTGTCAGTCCACCGGCAGTGTCTGGCTCGCTGGGGAGCGCGTGACCTTGGCTCGTCGCGAACTCTCGCTGTTGCGTGCGTTCTTGCAAAACCCGCAGGCTATCCTCAGCAGCGAGCAGCTCTGCGACAGTGTGTAC
>JAJUJN010000385.1 GCA_029265335.1 Alcaligenaceae bacterium | reverse complement strand
TTGTGCTGCAACAAATCCACAACTGCATCGCCGTACGACAGATCTTGCCCACCGCGGTAGACAGCACCGACCTGCATTGGACTTACCTCGGTTTCACCGACGACACCCCGGAGCTGCGCCAAATGCGCCTCAAGCAGTCCAACCTGGTAGGCCCGGCCGGCTTCGTGTCGATGGAAGATGGAGCGGTAGGCGGGTTCGTGCAACGCGGTATCGCCACGGCCGAACAAGAGGGTTCGGTGATCGAACTGGGCGGCCACGACACGCAAACGCAAGACTTTCGAGCAACGGAAGCGTCGATTCGCGGCTTCTGGCGAGCCTGGCGCGAACACGCGGGTTTGTGAGGCTACACCATGCACTATCAACTCATGCAACTCAATGCCGAGTATGCGGCCGCGCTCGACGAAGATCAGCTCGAACAATGGCCCAACTTTTTTACCGCCCACTGTCGATATCGCGTCACCACGCGCAGCAACTTTCGGCGCGGCATGCCAGCCGGTCTGATTTACGCCGATTCACGCGATATGTTGGCCGATCGTGTGCTCTCGCTACGCAAGGCCAATGTGTACGAGGCTCAGCAGTACCGCCATGTGATCGGGCTGCCACGGATCACGGAAGTGGCCAATGGCGTGCCCAGCCGCGCCATCACCTCCTTTGTGGTGCTGCGGATTTCCCGGCAAGGACACACCGACATTTTCGCCAGTGGTGATTACCACGACGAATTGGTCATGGAAGAAGGTGAGCTCCGTTTTGCGGTACGCGATGTGGTGTGCGACAGCTCACGCATCGATACCTTGTTGGCCATTCCCTTGTAAACCGTCCAGGGCCTGTTCGAGGTCATGGAGCAGATCGGCGCTATCTTCCAGACCCACCGAGAGACGCAGCAAGCTATCGCTGATGCCGCGCTCCCGGCGTTCGTTCGCCGATAAGTTGGCATGCGAGGTGGTGCAAGGCTGCGTCACCAAGCTTTCGGCGCCGCCCAGACTGGGCGCGAGGGCAAACAGCTCGAGCCGGTCGGCAACCGCTGTTGCCGTTTGCCGATCACCTCGAATCTCCAGGCCCAGCATGCCGCCGAAGCCTTGCATTTGTTGCCTGGCCAGCTCATGTTGAGGATGGCTGGGCAGCCCCGGGTAGAGCACTCGGCGGATGGCCGGATGGTGCTGGAGGGCTTCGGCCAGGGCGAGGGCATTGTCATTGTGCCGGGCGATGCGCAAGGGCAGGGTGCGCAAGCTACGCGACAGTAACGCCGCAGTGGCGGGCGCCAGCACCGAGCCCAAGCCCTGGCGCCAGCTGCCAATCGGTTCCAGCAGGTGTGCCGCGCCCATGACCGAGCCCGCGGTGAGGTCGCTGTGGCCGCCCAGGTACTTAGTGGCACTGTGCACCACCAAGTCGGCACCAAGGTTCAACGGTTGTTGGTTGATGGGCGAAGCGAAGGTGTTGTCGACCACCAGAAGAGCGTCGTGTTCATGGGCCTGTTCGGCCAGGCGAGCAATGTCGAGCACCTGCAGCGTGGGGTTGGTTGGGCTTTCGATCAAAAGCACGCGCGCGCCGCTGCGCAAGGCGGCTTCGACGGTGGCGGCCTCCATGTTGGGCAGCAGTTGAGTGGGAATGCCCAGCATGGGGAGCTGGCCCATGACCAAGGCTTGGGTGCCGCCATAAATGTCGGCCGCGCAAGCCACCCCCGCCCGCCCATGGGCGAGCAGGGTAGAACTGATGGCTGCCATACCCGACGCAAATGCCAACGCGGCTTCGGCGCTCTCGAGCGCCGCCAAGGTGTCTTCCAGCGCCTGGATGGTGGGGTTGAGACCATAGCGGGTATAGAAAGGGCCGCGGCGTCGCCCTTCGGTCACTTCGAGCAGATCGGCCGTGCTCGGAAAGCGGAAGGTGGTGGTGTCGTACAACGGTACATGCGGGCTGCCAAGAGGGTCTTGATGCTGCTGGCTATGAATGGCCAGGGTGGCAGGGCCGAGGCGGCGGGGGGAAGCTTTCATGATGGTGAGCGAGACTGCGCAGGGCGAGTGAAGGTCTCCAGTCTACTGCGACGACAGGCGCTGCACAGCTGTTCCACCATCCGGTCGCCGGTGGACCGCGCTGCCGAAGGGTTTCAGTAAGATGCGCTGAGCCGGTATTTATCGCCGATTATCACAGGAGATTCAGTCGTGCTGGAACAGGCGCTGCAAGGCATACGCATTCTCGACTTCACCCACCTGGCGGCGGGCCCCATGTGCAGCATGATGCTGGGTGATATGGGTGCCGACGTCATCAAGATAGAGGCGCCTCATGGTGACCTCGCGCGGCAGTTGGGGCCACCGTGGCAGAATGGCGAGAGCGTCACGTTTCTCGCGATGAATCGCAGCAAACGCAGTCTGTTGATCAACCTCAAGCACCCGGAGGCGCCGGGCCTGGTGCACGAGCTGGTGGCTCAGGCCGATGTGGTGCTCGAGAGCTTCCGGCCCGGGGTCATGCAAAAGCTCGGCATTGGTTATGAGGCGCTGCGGCAGGTGCGCCCCGAGCTGGTCTACGGCGCCATCACCGCATATGGGCAGCATGGCCCCTGGCGCGACAAACCCGGGGTGGATGGCATCGTGCAAGCGGTGTCGGGGCTGATGAGCATTAC
>JAJUJN010000218.1 GCA_029265335.1 Alcaligenaceae bacterium | reverse complement strand
GTCTTGCCGCTGCCGGTGGCGCCCACCAGCGCCACGCGAGTGCCGGGGCTCAGCTCAAGATTCAGACCGTGGATCAGTGGCGGCTCGAAAGGTGAGTAACCGACGCTCACGTCGCGCAGCGACACCCACCCCGAAAGACGGGCCGGCACAGAGGTTTCCGTTGCAGCGGCAGCTTCGAGGTGGTTCTCGGTCTCGAACTCGGGAGCCACCGGGTGGCGCAAGGTGTCTTCCACTTGCGCCAGCGGCCCTTGTGCATTACCCAGCACAGCCAGAATCTCGACCAGATCGGTCAAAGGTGCGGTGAAGGAGCCGACGATGAAAATGTACGCGACCAACAACCCTACGGTCAGCTCATCGTCGATGGTGTAGAGGCCGCCCAGAGACAGTACGGTGGCGCTGATGAGCCCGCCGGTGAGCACCGGCATGGACACCAAGAGGGTTTGCCAATGGACCACGCGTTGCTGGGTGTTGGCATAAAGCGCTTGTAGCCCAGCCCACTGTGCAAAGAAAGCCTCATCGGCCGCTGTCGATTTGAGAGTTTCGATGGATTGCAGGCCCTGCATCACCTTGCCGTTCATCTTGGCTGCCTGCAAAGTGCTGGCTTCGGAGGCTTCGCCAAGTCGCCGGCGCAGGTAGCTCAAGGCCAACACGTTCAGGCTGGCAAGCAGCAGACACACGATGGTGAGGGTGACGTGATACTGCAGCATCAAGGCGGTAAAAAACACCAGGGCAGTAACGCTCAGTACCAGGCGCGTGAGTTGTCGCGAGGCCAGCTCGGCAATCTGGTCGGCCAGCGGCAGACGGGCGCTGATCATGCCGCTTTGCCGCTGGGTAAAGAAGCTGGGCGGCAAACGCAGCACATGCCAGGTCAGTCGGCCGCTGAGCACCAGATGCAACTTAGCCTGCAGCCGCGAACTGAGATGCGCCTCGAGCCAGGTGGCGAGTGCCAGCGCCAGCGCAGCGGCACCCATCGCGATGAGCAGAGGTATGAGCCAATCGTGAAGATCTTCAACGATGAAATAGTCGATGAACACCCGACTGAACGCCGGAATCACCAGCACCGTGGCAACCAGCAATACGCCAATGCCGAAGATCACCACCAGGGCCGACAGAGAACTCGACGCCAGGGTGTACAGACTTTTGATGACCTGGCGGCGCGATCCTGCCGCCTGAAAGTTTTCGCCTTTGCGAAACACCAGCACCAAGCCACTGAAGATCCGCTCGAACTCAGCCGCTCCAAGCTTGCGGCGCCCGATGGCCGGGTCATTCAAATGAACATGGTCGGCGTCTACACCTTCCAGCACCACGTAGTGACTGCCGTTGAGCTTCACGATGGCTGGCAAGTCGAGCGTGGCCAGCTCGTGCAGCGCCAGGCGGCGTTGCTCGGCTAGCAAGCCGATCTCGCGCGCGGCGCCAAGCAGACTCGTGGTTTTGCTGCCGTCACGCGACACCTGGCACAGCACCCGCAGCTCGGCCAATGGCAACCAACGACCGAAATAGGCGAGCACCATGGCAAGCGAAGCCGCGCCGCTTTCGTGTGGCTCCATCTGCAGAATGGTGGGTGTGCTCACACGTCGCTGTCGTTCGGCTCTCACGTCACCTTCGCTTGGCAGAACATCGGTCCGAGTATTCAATGCACCCCCAACCAACGGAAGACGTAGTCGAATGCGGGCAAGACCAAGCTGATCACCCGCTGCCGATCGATCACCACATCGGCTGCGGTGATGGTTCCGACATCGATGCTGATATCCGGTCCAAGCCCCGAAGACCACCGAAACCCACTGGGGGTGCTGGGGTCAGGCTCCAATTCCAGCTCCACTTCGAACGGCGCACCTGTGCTCAATAGAACGTCGACCAGATCAGCGTTTTTGAGGCGCCGCATCATGCTGTCGCGACTCGACGGAATACGCGCCACGTTGTGCACATGACCACGGATAAAGCCGTATTTCTGCAGCTTCACGGTGGAGGGCATGATGTGCGCCTCCATGCCGCGTCGAATCTTCTTGCCGTCGTCATTCGGCACGAACACAATGGCCCGCAGCGCCATGCTGTCGTCGGCGCCGCCTGCCGCCTGCTCGGCGCCAATGGGCAGCAGACGCATGACCACCTGAGCCGTACTCACCAGATCGCCGCGGTTCACACTGAAATCGACCACGGTGCCGTCGATCGGGGCGATCAGATTGCGGTTGCGCTCATACTCGAATTCCATATTGCTCAGTTCATGGCTGAGCGCCTCCACCCACAGCGCAGCTTCCTGAATGGCCTGCAACTGCTGCTGGTCTTCACGTTGCTGGGCCACCTGCAACTCCACGCGATTGTTCTGCAATTGTGCAATGCGGCTATCGAGATCAGCCAGGCGGATTTCCAGTTCTTCAAGTTTGTTGGTGGTGGCAAATCCGCGTGCCACCAAGGCTTCAAGGTCGTCGCGGCGTTCCTCCTGTGCCGCGCGTTGTGCTTGCAAGCGCTGAATCCGCTCGCTGATGGCATCACTCTTGGTCTGCAGCAGTTCAGCGTGCAAAGTGCGCTGCTTTTCGTAGGCAGCTTCACGCGCGTGCATCACTTCTTGTGCGCCCATGACCTCGGCGCGCTTGGCCCTGATCGCGTCTTGTGCCGCCGCCTGACGCAGCACGCCAACCACCTGCCCCGCGCTGACGACGTCGTCGGGCCGAACGGAAATATCTTCGATTCGACCGCTGCTGGGCGCACTCACCACGGCGACCCCGTCGGCCGACAACAGAATGCCCTGCCCTTGGACGGTAACCGGCGCAGTGGAGACGATGCTCCAGATGAACCCGCCCAACACCAGGAGGACGACGACCAGGATCGCCGGCAGGTGCTGCGGCCGCACCACCTGCAGCACTTGGTCGAGCTGTTCGGGACTTGAAATCTTTTGCGGAGAGGAGCGTTTGAACAAGCCCCTCATGGATACGCCGGTTCAAATTCGAGAGCGCGCAAAAACCAAGAGGTCAGCGCCACCCTACTCAGGAACCCGCCCACCTGTGCCATTTTCTCCCCCTACTTTTTTGATTTTTTGCCTGCGTTACCGCAATTCGACAAAATTTCTGCGGATTATAGTAAGGACGGCAACAGTTTTCGAGATATTGTAAAAAAACCCTCTTTAGACGAGGGTGGGCTCGAGGGGCGACGCCACTCGTTCAATCGGCCAAAGCGTTCAGTACTGAGACGCCTTATCCAGCCGTTGCAGCGCGTCTGCCGGCACCGACAGATTGGACGCTTCGAGAATCTCATCGAGCTGGGCCAATGAAGTGGCGCTCACAATAGGCGCGGTCACAGCTGGCCGACTCAGCAACCAGGCCAGAGCCAACTGCGAGGGTTTGGCGCCCAGCTCGCTGGCCACTGCCGAGAGTTCCGCCACAATGCCGAACCCCCGCTCTGTCGCGTAGTCTGTCACCATCCTTTCGCGTGCCGTACCGAGAATGTCTTCGGCTTTACGGTACTTGCCGGTAAGAAAGCCGCTGGCCAGCGAGAAATAACTCACCACGGCCAATTGTTCCTCTTGCACCAGCGACGCCAGATTCACTTCGAAATCTTCGCGATCATGCAGGTTATAGCGAGGCTGAACCACCTCATAGCGAGCCAGCCCTTGCTCGTTCGACACCTTCAACGCTTCGCGCAGGCGATCTGCCGAATAGTTCGACGCACCCAAGGCTCTTACCTTGCCCGCTTCAACCAGCTTGTTGAAGGCTGTGAGGGTTTCGTCGAGCGGCACCTTGTCGTCGTCGATATGGGCGAAATAAACGTCGAGGTAATCAGTGCGAAGGCGACGCAGAGAGTCGTTGACTGCAGCTTCGATGTTGGCCGCCGACAAACCCTCACGCTCCCGCCACATGCCCACTTTGGTCATCAAAACGACGTCGTCGCGGCGACCACTGCGGGCGAGCCAGCTGCCCAGCACGGTTTCCGACTCGCCCCCGCTCAAGCCCTCACCCCAGGCCGAATACACGTCGGCCGTGTCGATCGCGTTGAAGCCCCGCTCCAAAAAACGGTCGAGCAAGCTGAACGAGCGGGCTTCGTCGGCTGTCCAGCCAAACACGTTGCCGCCAAAAACAATCGGGGCGATGCGGATGCCCGAACGCCCCAGTTCACGGTTCTTCATCTGACTCTCCTGCTGTTGCCATTATTTGCCGTCGCTGTCGTGGCCGCTTGGCCCGCCCGAGATTGCCACGCCTTGCTCGGCAAAAACCTCCTGTGCCACCTTGAGCGCGGTAAGCGCGCGCGGGAATCCTACATAGGCAATCAGATGCATGATGCAGCCCACGATTTCGTCGGGCGTGAGCCCAACATTGAGACCAGTGATCACATGCATGCGAATCTGTGGAGTTCCCTGAGCCACCAGAGCCGAGATGGTGGTGAGCACCTTCTGCTTGTTGTCCAGCCCCGGCCGAGCGTAGATCTCGCCGAAGGCGAACTCCACCACCAGTCGGCTGAGATCGGGCGCCACATCTTTGAACCCTTCGCCGATATCCATATGCCCCGTGGGGCTGG
>JAJUJN010000319.1 GCA_029265335.1 Alcaligenaceae bacterium | reverse complement strand
TGTGACCGCGGTCACTCTCAAATTGTAAGAAGGGAAAGAATGTGTAAGTTGCAGCGAGGCCCTTACAGGCTATGCAGCCGGTCGCGCCGAAAACCCCGCGGAACCGCCGCCTCGCGGCCCACCGCCAGCACTTTGAAGAGTTCACCCATTTCCGATTCCTGGATGAGCTTTTGCACCGAGTTCAATTGCAGCACGTAAGCGTGAGCATCGCTTTCGCGCAGGCTTTGCAGATGCTCCAACAGGCCGGCGTCGAGCAGGAAGGCTGCCTGACTGGTGTAGCCGAGCACCTCGAGCCCGCTGGCGTGGGCGGCGTCGGCCATGGCGGTGAAGTCGATATGGGCGGTGATGTCTTGCAGGCCCACGAGCTTGAGAGGGTCGTCGCTGGCCTGATGGCGAAAGTGACACATCAGGGTGCCCCGGTGGCGCTGGGGGTGGTAATACTCGTGCTGCGGAAAGCCGTAGTCGATCAGCAAGGCCGCACCCGCCTCCAGCCAGTCGCCCAGGCCGTGCATCCAGCCCTCGGCCTGCAGGTTGACCTCGGAGAGATACCCAGGCAACGGCGGCATGCGTTCCCGCACGATTCGGCTCAGGGCGGAGTCGGCCGGTACGTCGTGCCAGGTCCAGCCGTGATCGTGCCACACCACACCGCGTTCGAGCACTTCCAGTTCCTGGCTCCAGCAAAAGAGCCGCACTGGCATGGCATCGAGTAACTCATTGCCCAGCACACAACCGCGGAAGCGCTCGGGCAAGCGATCGAGCCAGCGCACCTGAGGCTCCCAAGCCGCCAGCGTTTGTTGCTGACGCTCGCGCAAGTCGGCCGACACTTCCAGAATGTAGTAGTTCACCGGCAAACCAAGTTCGGCCAGGGCGGGAAGCAAGGAGGCGGCGAGGGCGCCGGTGCCTGCGCCCACTTCGAGCACATCCAGACTGTTGGTATCGCGCAGCACGTCAGCCACCGGTGTGCTGAGGGTAGCGCCGAACCACGGACTGAGTTCTGGCGCGGTGATGAAGTCGCTGCTGCCGGCCGAATCTGTGGGAGTGGCCAGCTTGCGACTGCCGGCCGTGTAATAACCCAGGCCCGGCGCGTAGAGCGCCTCGTGCATAAAGCGCTCGAAGGGCAGCCAGCCGCCTTCCTTCTCGAGCAACTCGCGCAGGTGGGCTTCCATGCGATCGAGATGCTCGAGCATGGCCGGATCCAGGGTTGGTGAAGCAGAGGGGGCAGAACGGCTCATGCTCGAATTGTAAGGGCTGGCGGCCAACGGCGTGCGCTGGGCCCGCAAGCCGTGCTCAGGTTTGAGCAGAGTGGCCGGACCAATCGATGGTGCCCAGGCCTTGTTCGGCGAGCCATTGGTTGGCGGCAGCAAAATGACCGCACCCCAGAAACGGCTGCGGCGGCCTTTGCGCCGACAAAGGGGAGGGGTGATTGGCGGTCAGCACCAAGTGGGGTGAATCTGGCGGAATCAAGCGGCGCTTGCTTTGCGCGTGAGCTCCCCAAAGCAGAAAGACCTTGGGCGTGGCATGCTGGGCCACACTGGCAATCACGCTGTCGGTAAAGGCTTCCCAGCCGCGTTTGGCGTGGGAGGCGGGTTGGGCTGCCTCCACGGTGAGCAGCGTGTTGAGCAACAGCACGCCCTGCCGCGCCCAGCGAGTGAGATCGTTGTCGAAATCGGCCGGGTTGCCGCCGCAATCCTGCGCCACTTCCTTGAAGATATTGCGCAGGCTGGGTGGCCGCCGGAACCCCGTAGGCACGGCAAAAGCCAGCCCCTGAGCCTGGCCGGCGCCGTGGTAGGGATCCTGGCCGAGCAGCACCACACGTACCGCCTCGGGAGGCGTGAGCTCGAGCGCGCGCAAGGGCCGCGCAGGATAGATGGTGGCGCCCGCCTGCAGTCGTTCTTGCAGGAATTGGGTGAGTTCAGCCCAAGTGTGGCTGTAGAGCACACCGGCAAGTTGCTCGCGCCATGCGGCTGGTAATGTCTGAACGTGTTCCGTCAGGTCGGTGCGCAGCGAATTGCTGACCTCAGAAATATTCATGCTGGGGGCTGTGCATTGCGATCAAGCCTGAGTATTATGTGAGCGCAGCAGGCGCAACAAAAAGAATGGAACAAACGCGCCGGCTGAGCAACAACCATTATCCCCAGCCAGCAGTGGCATCTTGCGCCGATGTTAGCAAAGGCGAGCCATGCGCTGTCGCCGGGTGGGCCGCAACGGCACAACAATGGTCAGGAACAGAGCACACAGCATCTGAAGAGCACCTAGCTACTGATCAGGAGACATCTCATGAACGAGTCCCGCCGCGGCGCGCCGCGTGTGTCATCGACTCCGGGTGGAGCCAATCCCCGGCGTCGGCAATTGTTGCAGATAGGTGGTGGTTCCGCAGCGCTGTTGGGCATGGGCGGGCTACTTTCGGCTTGTGGGGGCGACGATCCTGTGAGTTTGGCTTCCGCGGGCGCTGGCGCTGCTCCGGGCAGCGGTTTGCGTAGCGCACCGTTGCCGGCCACCACCCGCTTCCGGGTGGATGGGCGCAGCATTCTCGTGAACGATCAAAAATTTTATGCCAAGGGCGCCTGCTACTCACCGGTACCGGTGGGCGGTACCTACAACTGGATACCTTTCGGCGACTTCTTCACCAATCCCTGGAAGGTGATCTGGGAGCGCGACCTCCCCCTCATGAACTCCATCGGCCTCAACACGGTAAGGCTGTATTCCACCACGCCGTGGGCCAACCCGGTAGATCCCTCCACCCCGCGCAATGTCCATCAGTTGTTCCTGGATGCCTGCGCGGCTCACGGTGTGTATGTGTGGGCCAGCTATCCCATCGATAAAGGGGTGTTCGAAAGCATCCAGGGTGGCGACACCCAGCTCGACAACACCGTGAAGCAAGGTGTGGAACTGATTGCCGAAGAAATGGGTGCCCACCCGGCAATCATCGGCTTCACCATCAGTAACGAACTCAACAACGCCACTGCACGAGAAACTCCCGCCTGGTGGGCATGGCAAGACGATCTGGCGCGACGCTGCAAAGAAATTGCGCCCGACAAACTCACCTCGGTGGCGTTTGTCGACGACAGCATGATCACGCCGCGGGCGGCCCATCGGTACGGCGATGGGGTGCCACATATCGACGTGTTCGGCATCAACTCCTATCGGGGCCTGGTGGGCCAGGGCTTCGATATTCTGTTTTCCACCTATGCGCAGGCCGACAAGCGACCTCTGCTCATCACCGAATGGGGCTGTCCCGC
>JAJUJN010000282.1 GCA_029265335.1 Alcaligenaceae bacterium | reverse complement strand
TGCCGCCGTCGCTGGTAAAGCAGCTCACGCCGTTGGCGTAGGCATGACGGTTGATGAGGTTTACCGCCTCGGCAAAGTCGGCTACGCGAACACATGAGAGTACCGGGCCAAAGATTTCTTCTTGGTAGATGCTCATGTCGGTGGTGACGTGGTCGAATACGGAGCCGCCCAGCCAAAAGCCGTGCTCGCAGCCCTCGCCGGCACTGGCGGCATCGAACTGGCGACCATCTACCTCGAGTGTGGCGCCTTCGGCCACGCCGGTGGCGATGGCCTGAGCGATTCGCTCACGGGCGTCGGCGGTAACAATCGGGCCCATTTCGGCATCGGGGTTGCGGCCATCACGCACTTTCAAGGCCTGGGCGCGCTCCTTGATCATGGGCAGCAATCGTTCGGCCACGTTGCCCACCATCACACCCACCGAGATCGCCATGCAGCGTTCGCCCGCCGAACCGAAGGCCGCGCCTGCCAGCGCGTCGGCGGCGAGTTCAAGGTTGGCGTCGGGCATGATCACCATGTGGTTTTTTGCGCCGCCCAGCGCCTGTACCCGTTTGCCGTGCCGCATGCCGGTTTCGGCCACGTGCCGGGCCACCGGTGTCGACCCCACAAAGCTCAGTGCCGCCACGTCGGGGTGCTCGAGCAGGGCGTCCACGGCTTTCTTGCCACCTTGAACCACGTTGAACACGCCACTGGGGAGCCCCGCTTCGGCCAGCAAATCGGCCAGCAGCAGGCTGGGACTGGGGTCGAGCGGGCTGGGCTTGAGAATGAAGGTATTGCCGGTGGCCAGCGCCATGGGAATCATCCACAGCGGCACCATCACCGGAAAGTTGAACGGCGTAATACCGGCCACCACGCCCAGCGGCTGCCGGAGTGTCCAGTTATCCATCCCCTCGGCCACCTGTTCGGTGTATTGACCCTTGAGGAGCTGGGGTATGCCGCAGGCGAATTCCACGATGTCGATGCCGCGCGCCACTTCGCCACGGGCGTCGCTCAAGACCTTGCCATGCTCCGCCGTGATCAGGCTCGCAAGCTCCTCGTGGTGCTGGTTGAGCAAGTTGAGAAAGCGAAACATCACCCGGGCGCGTCGGGCCGGTGGCGTGTCGGCCCAAGCAGGAAAGGCGTGGCGGGCGGCTTCTACGGCCTGCGCCACGGTTTGCGCATCGCCCAAAGCCACTTCGGCGCGCACTTGTCCGGTGGCAGGGTTGTACACAGCTTGTGTGGCATCGGCAGCGCCGGGCACGCGCTCACCGTTGATGTAATGGGGAACTTGAGGCGGGTGGGAAGGGGACATGTGAAGGCTCGGGAAAATCGGATTTTTACGAACTTGGGGCGCCGAATAGAGGGTACGCAGTATGCCGCCGGGCACCTGCAGGGCAGCAATGCTGCCTGGCGCCGTTCAGTCTACGCCGGCTTCGAGCAGCCAGAGCGGGTCGCCATATCGCGCGGCCAGTTCCACCACGTCGGGATCGCGCAAGGCACACAGAAAGCCGCGGTCGATCAAGGTTTCGTTGCCCGCCTTCACGGTGGCGTCGAGGTTCACCAGATCCATATGCACCGGCGGCTCTTCCCAATCGGGCATGACCCGTCGAATGTATTCGCTGGGTTGCGCCAGATCGATGCCAAAATGCAGGGCTCCGGGCGCGTTCGAGCCTGCCGGGTAAATCGTGTGGCGCGGCGCCTTGGGGTTGAACCCACAACCGCCGCCTTCGATCATGCGACCCCCGATCAGCATTTCGCGCAAAATTCTGGCTTCTTCCGACTCGCCCTCAACACTGCTCACGATTTCGCCGTCGAAGTGCACCGCAATGCGTTCCTTGAACGGTTCGGCAAAGCCCACCGCCCACTGAGGGTAGATCACACCCGACATTTCTGTACGCACATTGGGATCGTGACGCACGGCGTTATCGTCCCAGAAGTTGGGCCCATGGGTGGGAAGATAATGCACATAGCAACCCGGCTCCTCGGCCGTCATCTGGCCGCGCCAACGGTTGGTTGACAGCATGTTGTTGCGCATTTCTTCGGTGAAATGAATGCGGAAGTCGGTGCCGCGCGGGTCGGTGAAGTGGAGGTCGAAAGCCTCGTTCTCTGGAAAGCGCCGCGCCGTAGCGCGGGTGATGGCGCCCACCAGTTCAATGGGAAAGCGTGCCTGTGGCGTGTCGAGCAGGTCGAGATTGCGGAAGTAGGTGATTTTTACCCAGCGTTGACCACGCTTGCGCAGCTGGATGCAGAACGGGTCGATGATGGAGCAGAACCAGGTGGACACCACAAAATCTGCCTGCTCCAGCAGCGCTTTGGCCGCCTTGGGCACCTCGGTGACTCGGGAGCTGGTGTCGGTAAACACTCGCAGCTCGGCCCCTCGCGCGTCGGCCAACCCCCGCACGGCCTCAACCACGCGTGGATCCAGCAGGGGGTCGGTGAGCATCACCACCTGTTCGCCGGGCTGGATGGCAAACACTTTGGCGAAGTTCTCCATCGCATGAAAGCGATGGCGAATGCCGGTGATGGCGTCAGGCAGCGCGGGCGGAAGCCCAACGTGATTATTCGGGTTCATGAGCGCTCCTCCATTGCATGCAATTTGGTAGGTATTCTGTGCATTATGCGGTATTCAGCGATATTATGCATGCAATAGGCTTTGCTTCCCAAACTGCGCTGCAGCAGCCTGCGCTTACACTTCCGGTCATGGCTACGCAAATACATACGGTGGTTAGCACGCTGCGGCGTCGAATTCTGCAGGGCGACTTTGTGCCGGGCGATCGCCTGGTGGAATTGCAGCTGGCTGCTGAGCTCGGCGTGTCGCGTACGCCGATCCGCCTGGCTTTTGAAACCCTGGCCAAGGAAGGCCTGGTGGAACGGTTGCCCACCCGAGGGTTTCGGGTGCGCGCCTTCACGGTCAACGATCTCACGCACGCCATCGACGTGCGCGGCAATCTGGAAGGCATGGCGGCCCGGCTTGTGGCCGAGCAGGGCTTGCCCGCAGAGGCTTTGGCCACCTTGAAGGCGTGCGTGGAAGAGGGCGAAGCCCTGCTCCATAAAGCCCGGCAGAATCATTTCCGTATCGAGGCCAAGGCCTGGGTGACCATGAACGCACGTTTTCATGCCACGCTGGTGGCGCATGCCAATAACCCCGTGCTCGCCAGCGCCCTGGAGCATGTGTCCAAGATTCCCATGGCCAGTGCCGCTGCCCTGAGTCTCGACGGCGATTTGCCCGAACTTGAATTCACCTTCATCGAGCGGGCCCAACAAGATCACGCCGATGTTCTCGACGCGTTGATGGCAAGAGAAGGCGCGCGCGCCGAGAGTTTGATGCGGGAACACGCCCGCCGCAGTCGCGACAACAAGCGTCAACTCTGGACGGGGCGTCGTTAAACGCTTAGTCTCACCAATGCATGCAATAACGTAGAAACCAGCCAATAATCTGCTATAAAACCCGCTGACTAATATAAAATGCATGCAAAAATAACTTTCACAGGAGGAGATGATGGAACGTCTACCGTCAGTTTTGCGTGGCCTGCTGCCTGCGGCAGCCCTGCTCATGGGTATTTCAGCGGGCGCAAGCGCCCTGGCCGCCGAAGCGTCCTATCCCGACAAGCCCTTGCGCGTCATTATTCCGTTTCCTCCCGGC
>JAJUJN010000299.1 GCA_029265335.1 Alcaligenaceae bacterium | reverse complement strand
GTCTTCGACTGCGCCAAGCCACGGTCGCCACTGCTGCAATGCCCGCTGCGCTCCCAATCGCAGCAAACGCGCCCGCGGAGAATCACCCGCGTCGGGCACCGGACTCAGCGCCGCGGCCGGATGATGCGAGCCTTCCGCATGCTCGTCTGCGGCGCAGGCGGCCGGGTCGTACACCACCACCTCCCAGCCCCGGCGCGCCAGCGCCGCGGCAGCGCTGCTACCCGCCAGCCCACCGCCCAGCACCGCCGCCCGGCCCGGTCTGCATTCCCGGCTCAAGGCCGCTCTGGCCGTGGGACCTGGCTCATGCCGCCAACTGGCGACGGTCATATCGCGCTTGCCGGCAAATCCGGGACGCTTTTGCACGTCGAAGCCCAGCTCCTCCAGTCCGCGCCGAACGTGCCCGGCGCTGCTCCAGGTGGCCAAGGTCGCGTGGGTGTTGGCTAAATGCGACAAGCTCGTGAGTACCGGCCTCGACCACATATCGGGGTTGCGCGAGGGAGCGAATCCGTCGAGCAGAAAAGCATCAACCGCCGCATCAATGCGTGGCAGCAGGGCTTCGGCTCGACCCAAACCCAAGGTCAAGGTCACGGCGCCCTGCTCGAACTCGAGCCGATGCAAGCCCGGCGTGAGCTCAGGCCATTGCTCGCGCAATGCTGTGGCAAGGGCCAACCAAGGCTCCTCGAGAAGACGTTCATGCCACTGGGCCAGACTTTCACCAGTCAGCGGATGTGCCTCGACGGATATCACGTGCAAGCGGGCGCAACGCTGTGGGTCGGCGCGCCAGGCTTGCCACAAAGCCAGAAAGTTCAAGCCCAGCCCGAAACCCGTTTCGCAAATCGTGAAACGCTCGCGGCCTTGCCAGCGCTTTGGCAGACCATTGCCCTGCAGAAACACATGTTCGGCCTGAGCCAGGGCCCCGGCAGTACTGTGGTAGACGTCGCCATAGAGATCGCTGAAAGGCTGCTCGGCATCGCGCAACTGCGCAGGCTGCAAGCGCTCGAGCGGCATGGGGTCGTTTGAATTCATGCGCGAACGATAGCGCAAAGTGACTGACTGCCGGCGGGCGTAAGCTACACTGACGAACTAACCACCTCGCACTCTCGTCGTCGAGCCATGCCAGATTCTCATACCATGCCGGTGTCGTTATCGGCTGCCCTCGATGCCGCGGTCACTGCCGCCCACACGGCGGCCAGCATCATTCAGGCCTACACCAAAGATCGCAGCCAGCTGGTGGTCGACACCAAGTCACGCAACGATCTCGTTTCGCAGGCTGATCGTGATGCCGAACAAGCGATTCTCGACGTTCTGCGCGAGCGCACGCCCAACTGCGGCATTGTGGCCGAAGAATCCGGCGGCACACCCAACGCCCAGGCCAACTGGTATATCGATCCACTCGATGGCACCACCAATTTCGTGCACGCGATCCCGCATTACGCGGTGTCGATTGCTCTGGTGGCACGCGCCGGCACCACTTTGGCCCCTCGCACCGATCCTCTGCCCGAAACTCCCGTGGTAAGCGTGATTTACGACCCGAATCGCGCCGAGCTCTTCACCGCGGTCTATGGCGGCGGCGCCTGGCTCAATGGGCACCGTGTGCGAGTCTCGCGCACCACCGGGCTCGACGACGCTTTGCTGGCAACCGGCTTTCCCGTGCGCGACCTCTCCGTGGCCGATGAATACCTGCTCACTCTCGAGCATGCCATGCGTCAGAGTCGCGGCGTGCGTCGCTTCGGCTCAGCCGCCCTCGACCTCGCCTGGGTGGCCTGCGGGCGTTACGATGGCTATTGGGAACTCGGGCTCTCACCTTGGGACGTCGCCGCAGGCACCTTGCTGGTACGCGAAGCTGGTGGCGAGGTGCACGATCTGAAGGGGCATAATCCGTGGCCTCGCGACGGCAACGTTATCGCCGGCACTCCCGGCGTGATGAGCGCACTCTGTGCCGGCATTCATCCCCATTTGAATCCGGCAGCAAACGACGGCTGACTCAAGCCCCACCCCCTGGCTCAGCAGACTTTGCCTGGTTTTCGTCACGCAGGGCTCGACGCAGAATCTTGCCCACGTTGGTCTTGGGCAGATCGTCGCGAAACTCGATGGATTTCGGGCATTTGTAAGGGCTCAAGCGTTCCCGACAGTGGGTGCGCAAAGCCTCTTCGGTGACTGATGTATCTTTGGGCACCACGTAAAGCTTGACCGCCTCGCCGGAATGCTCGTCGGGCACTCCCACTGCTGCCACTTCGAGCACACCCGGGTGCTGCGCCATCTCCCCTTCGACTTCGTTGGGGTACACATTGAAGCCCGACACCACGATCATGTCTTTCTTGCGATCCACGATGCGAACAAAGCCGTCTTCATTCATCACGGCGATGTCGCCGGTTTTGAAGAAACCGTCGGCCGTGAAGGCATTGGCGGTTTCTTCGGGCAGATTCCAGTATCCCGGCATGACCTGAGGCCCGCGCACAGCCAGCTCGCCGGCTTCACCGATCGGCACCGGCTGGTCGTTGCCGTCGACCAGAATCACTTCGGTAGAGGGAATGGGCACACCGATGGTGCCGTTGTATTCGTTGATCGTTACAGGGTTGATGGTGACGGCTGGCGAGGTTTCGGACAGACCATAGGCTTCGAGCACATGCACTCCGGTGGCCTTTTTCCAGCGCTCCGCCACAGCACGCTGCACCGCCATGCCGCCGCCCAAGGCCATGCGCAGCTGACTCCAATCCACCTTGTGAAAATCGGCGTGATGGAGCAAAGCATTGAACAGCGTATTGACCGCCGGCAACAGATGGGGCGGATGTTTGCGAAGCTCGCCGATAAAAGCCGGGATGTCGCGCGGGTTGGGAATGAGCAGGTTGCACATGCCCATGCGCGTACCGTAGATGCCCGAGGCCATCAGCGAAAAAATATGATAAAGCGGCAGCGCCACCACCATGCGCCATTGCCGTTCGTGGTTCTGTGCACCGCCCAGCAGAGGTGAAAACCAGAGTTCGGCCTGCATCACGTTGGCCACCAGATTGCCATGGGTAAGAATGGCCCCCTTGGCACGGCCGGTGGTGCCGCCGGTATATTGCAGAAAAGCGCAATCGTCGGATTCGGGGTCGGCTGGTGTGTAATCGGTTTGCCGCCCCGCACGAATCAACTCAGACCAGCGGGTAACATTGGACAGCTTCCAGGCTGGCACCAGGCGCTTGATGTGACGCACGGTGGTGTTCACCAACCACCGCCGCCAAGTGGGCATGGCGTCGCCCATGGCGATCACCACGATTTCGCGCATGGGGCAATCGGGGCACACTTCCTGCAGGGTGTGGGCGAAGTTTTCGAGTACAAAAATGAACTCGGCATTGGCGTCCTGCAGCTGTATGCGCAGCTCGCGGGCCGTATATTGGGGGTTGACGTTCACTACCACCCCGCCGGCGCGCAGAATGCCACTCACTATCACCATATAGGGCAGCACATTGGGCATCATG
>JAJUJN010000449.1 GCA_029265335.1 Alcaligenaceae bacterium | reverse complement strand
GCGTCCTGGGCGATGGCCGGGATCAGACCCTGCTCATCGAACTTCACCTCTTGTAGCCAGCTCATGGCGCCTCCCGCACCTTGATGCCACGCGCGGCCATGTAGGCTTTGGCCTCGCCAACGGTATGTTCGCCGTAGTGAAAAATGCTGGCAGCGAGCACCGCGCTGGCATGCCCCAGAGCAATGCCGTCGGCAAGGTGAGCAAGGCTGCCCACGCCACCCGAAGCAATCACCGGTATATGCACCGCATCGGCCACGGCGCGGGTGAGCTCGAGGTCGAACCCCGATTTGGTACCGTCGCGATCCATGCTGGTAAGCAGAAGTTCGCCGGCGCCCAGTTCCTGCATGCGCAGCGCCCATTCCACGACATCCAGGCCAGTGGCCTGACGACCACCACGGGTGAAGATCTCCCAACGTGGCGCTGCGTCTGCTGGAGTGACACGCTTGGCATCGATGGCCACCACGATGCATTGCGAGCCGAACTGACTCGCAGCCTCGGCCACGAGCTCAGGACGGTGTACTGCAGCGGTGTTGATCGAGACCTTGTCGGCGCCGGCATTGAGCAGACGCCGTACATCGCCCACTTGGCGCACCCCACCGCCAACCGTCAGTGGGATGAAAACCTGATTGGCCACCTGCTCGATCACCGGCAGGATGAGGTCGCGATCGTCGCTAGAGGCGGTGATATCGAGGAAGGTGAGCTCGTCGGCTCCTTGCTCGTTGTAGCGACGCGCCACCTCGACGGGATCACCGGCATCCACCAGGTTCACAAAATTGACGCCCTTCACTACCCTGCCCGCACTGACATCCAGGCAGGGAATGATGCGACAGGTGAGCTCGGAGTCGGGCAGGTTTTCGGTGGAATCGCTGGGCATGCTTCAGCCCTCCAGAAGCTCATCGGCACGCGCCTGCGCCTCGGCGAAGTCGAGTGTGCCCTGGTAAATGCTGCGGCCCAGAATCGCGCCTTCGACGCCTTCGTCGTACACCGCACAGAGTGCTTCGACGTCGGCCATGCTGGCGATTCCGCCCGAGGCGAACACCGGAATATTGACCGCCTGAGCCAGGCGTACCGTGGCTTCGACGTTTACCCCCGAGAGCATGCCGTCGCGGCCGATGTCGGTATAGATGATGGCTTCGCAGCCATAGTTCTCGAACTTTTGGGCGAGATCAATCACATTGTGGCGGGTAAGCTTGCTCCAGCCGTCGGTAGCCACCTTGCCATCGCGGGCGTCGAGCCCAACGATGATATGACCGGGGAAGGCACTGCAGGCATCGTGCAGAAAGCCCGGCTTCGATACCGCGGCGGTGCCGATGATCACATACGAAACGCCACCATCGAGGTAGCTCTCGATGGTGTCGAGGTCGCGAATGCCACCGCCGATCTGCACGGGCACTTCGTCGCCCATCGCGTCGACGATGTCGCGAATAATGGCTTCGTTGCGGGGCTTGCCGGCAACGGCGCCGTTGAGGTCTACCAAATGCAGGCGGCGGGCACCGGCGTCGGCCCAGCGTTGCGCCATGGCAACGGGGTCATCGGAAAAAATGGTGGCATCGTCCAGATCGCCTTGGCGCAAACGGACGCAACGCCCGTCTTTGAGATCGATGGCGGGGATGAGCAGCATGACGTTGGGAATATTGGAGTGGTGGGAACAGCGCAGCGGCCCAAAGCCGTAGCGCCGGGAGGTCAGGGTTGCCAATGCACGAAATTGCGGTAGATCTGCAGGCCGGCGTTGGCACTTTTCTCGGGGTGAAATTGAGTAGCGAAGATGTTATCTGTTGCCACCGCACACGTAAAGTCGAGACCGTAGCGGGTGGTGGCAGCGGCATGGGCTGAATGCGCCGGCTGCACATGGTAACTGTGCACGAAATAGAAGTAGGCGCCGCTCTGAATTTGATGCCAGAGTGGATGCTCCTGGCAGAAATGCGCGCGGTTCCAACCCATGTGGGGCACTTTGAGCGCCAGGCCGGGCTCACCTTCGAAGGCAG
>JAJUJN010000289.1 GCA_029265335.1 Alcaligenaceae bacterium | reverse complement strand
GGCGCTGACATCCTCGTCGGCCATCAGCGCCAGGCTCACCTGCTTGCCGCCGATCAGCTCGAGATAGACTTCAGCGAGGATTTCGCTGTCGAGCAGCGACAAGCCAGCGTAGGCCATCCAGCGATCGGTGATATTGCCCATCAGACCCAGTTCGAAGCCACGGACGCGCTCCTTGCCAGCGTACTGGACGGGTGGTCCGAGCGGATCGTCGGGGTTGGCGTCACTGGGGTTGGTACGCTCCACCTGGAAGATCGCGCTGGTGAGAGCCAGACGCTCATCGAAGAGATCCCATTTGGTGCCGAGCTCCCACGTAGAAGCACGGCCTGGCGAGTAGGCGGCTACGTTGGCATTGCCACCTCCGCCGCTGCGCGAAGCCGCCATGGCAGCCGAAGGTTGCGAGGCCTGGCTGTAAGAGAGATAGATGCTGCCGTAATCCACCGGCTTGTACACCACGCCAAGTCGGCCACTCCACACCGTGTCGCGCTGGCGATAGGGCTGCTGATTGCCGTCGGCGTCGAACCACTTCACCCGGAAGCGATCCACCCGCAATCCGCCGGCGATCTCCCAATGCCGTGACAACGCAACGGTGTCGTAAACATAGGCCGCGATATTGCTCACCTCGGCGCCGCTCTGGTTGGTGTAGTCGACCTCGTGCCATGGGCCGTCGTAGTGCGTATTGGGGTGACGCACATCGATGGCGCGACGGCCGTCGATATCGGGCAGCCAGCGAGTGAAGGGGCTCTTGCGGTAGCTCTCGCGATAAAGCTCGATGCCGGTGACCATTGAATGTTCGAGCGCACCCGTTTGGAAGCTGAGGTTCAAATCGGTCTGGTTGGCCAGAATCTTGCCTTCGTAGGAGTTCGTATTGCCTTGCAGGCGCGGCAGGGCAATGGGGCCAGACGGATAGGTGAGCGCACCTCCAGGTGCGTAACCCCAGTAATCGTTGGAGCTCACGCCATCGACGATGTCGCCCGGCTGGGTGCCCGGAGGCGCGTTGAGGAGGCGACCCCCGGTGGTGAGGTAAGTGAAACGCTCTGTTCGCTCCCAGCGAGTGTGGTTGCGAATACGGGTGGAGGGCGAAAAATCGTGCTCCAGCAACAAGCTGGCGGAGGTAGTGCGCGTTTGTTCAGTATCGATTCCTGCCAACCCACCCCAATACTCGCGGTCGATCCAACGCTGACGCTCGCCGCCGGTGCCGCGGGCTACCGGTACACCGAAGTCGGGTACGTTGTTGTCACGTTGGTATAAGAGCTTGACCGTTGCCCGGGTTGGCGTTCCCAGACCCCAGGCAAACGACGGCGCAACCCCCCAACGACGGTTTTCAACGTGATCGCGGCCCGCTACGTCGTTGTGATGCGCCATGGCGTTGAGCCGGATCGCCATGGTGTCGCCGATCTGTTGGTTCAAGTCGGCCGTAACGCGGCGGTAGCTCGAGGTGCCCAGGCCGGCGGTGGCCTCGTAGAAATTATCGAGCTGAGGCGCTTTCTCGGCCACGTTGACCGACCCCCCCACCGCCGCCACGCCGCTCTCGATGGAGCCTGTGCCCTTGAACACTTCCACCTGTTCGATATTGAAAGCGTCGGTGCGTGAAGTGAGTGCACTGTTGCGCACGCCGTCGTAGCTGATGCTCTGTTCGGCCGAGAAGCCGCGGATGGTGAACATATCGCCCCACCCTGCGCCACCCTCACCCGCACTGAACGTGATGCCCGGCACGTTGGAGAGAATTTCTCTGAGGTCTTGTGCGTTTTGCTCACGCAACACCTCGGCAGGTACCACGTTCACGGTTTGCGGCGTGTCGAGCAAAGGCGCTACGAACTTTACTGACTGCACCTCTTCGGCCTTGTAAGGCGAAGCGGAACCCTGCACCTGCACCGCGCGCAGCTCCGTGATCGACGATTGTGGCGCTTGCGCCACGGCGGTGCCCCCACCGACAACCAGTGTGCAGAGTGCCGCTGCAACAGGGTTGATGCGCAGGTGCTCGACCCGACTTGACATACCTTCCTCCTTCTTGGGAATGACGCTGGTAGGACTCAAAAGCAAAAACCGCTGCGCGGTCGCAGCGGCTCTCAGGTGAAACGACAACGGCAATGATAATCGTTTCTATTTAAAACTCCAGTGCCAAATACAGATTGGAAAGGTTTCTGTTGCAGGTTGTGGCCTTTTTCCTACAGTGCGGGTGTCAGATTTCTGCCCATTGGCGGACCAGGTTGTGATAAACGTTGGTGAGTTCGAGCACTGATGGATGATTGGGCTGTTCGCGTGCCAGGCGTTGAATGGCGACATCCATTTCGAACAGGAGGCTGCGGTGGCTGTCGGCGCGCAAAAGGCTCTGGATCCAGAAAAACGAAGCCAGGCGCACGCCGCGCGTGACGGGACGCACTTCGTGCAAGCTCGTGCCCGGATACAACACCGCCGAGCCGGCAGGCAGCTTCACCTCGTGATCACCGTAGGTGTCGCGCACCACCAACTCGCCGCCGTCGTAAGTTTCGGGCTCGGCAAAGAACACCGTCATCGACAGATCGGTGCGCAGCCGTTCGGGCTGGCCAGGGATATGTCGCACAGCGTTATCCACATGAAAGCCAAAGCTCTGGCCACCGGTATAGCGATTGAACATCGGCGGCAGAATCCGACGCGGCAGCGCGGCCGACATGAAAACAGCGTTCTGGCCCAGGCGCTCCAGGATACGATTGCCCAACTCCACCGCCAGGGGGTCGTCCTGCGGCAGCTGGGCGTTTTGTTTGACCTGGGCCGACAATTCCCCCGCTGTACTCTTGCCGTCGCGCCAGTTGGCTTGCTCCAGTAACGAGCGGATCTGGGCGGCCTCAGCGCTTGTGAAGAGCTCAGGAATTTCCAACAACATGAACACCACCTCGAGAAAAAGTCAGGAAATTGCTGCCGGGCCAGAGCCTGCGGCGGCTCGTGCCAATCGGTCGTGTATGCCCTGCCAGGCCGGGCCACTGGGTGGACGCTCGATGAGGATACGATCACAACCCGTCGCATCGAGCTCACGCAGCGTGGCGTAGAGTTGCCGGGCGTAGGCTTCGGCATCCCCCGGCGCAGTTCGGCGCACGCTGACTTGGGGAACGGGGGTTTGGGCGGCGGCCCACACTGCCAGCCGCTCGCCTTGCGCTTGATAGCGCCGCACTATGGCATCGAGCTTTTCGCGCGCGACCAGCTCCAGGGCTGTGAGGGGGGCATAGTGTGCCGTGAGCGCACCCGACACCCGTGGGTTGGGCTCTCCCACCACGGCTTGATGAGGGTCGCGCACCACTTCTTGCAGACACTCGGCGAGTTCACTGGCCAGAATTGCGCCGGGGCGCAACAGCACGGGAGCGGCGCGCGATATATCCAGAATGGTCGACTCGATCCCTACGTCGCAGGGCCCGCCATCGAGCACCATGGGCACGGCCGTACCGAACTCGTCGACGACGTGGCTGGCGCGAGTGGGGCTCACACGACCAAAGCGATTGGCCGATGGCGCGGCTACCGCGCCACTGCCTCCGGCTTCGGCGAAGGCATGCAGCAAAGCCTGC
>JAJUJN010000179.1 GCA_029265335.1 Alcaligenaceae bacterium | reverse complement strand
CGATGAGCATTCGTGGGCATCCCGCTCACGCGATTCTGCATATCGGTCATGCGGTCGATGCTCAAGGGTTGCGTACTGGCGTAGCCTGCGCCCTGACTGAAACGGGCATCGCGCGCCATGCGCCCGAAGAGGCTCACCATACCGCCCACGTCGTAACCGGCGCCGGTCATCATTTGCATGCCCACGCGGTCGGCCTCTCGTTCGGCCTCGCGCGAGAAGGTCAGTTGCGAATTGATGACCGCAGCCTGACCAAAAGCTGCCGCCCCCATTGCGAGGTCGCCCGCGCCGGCGGCGGCTGCGGCGAGTGCGCCGAGCAGCACGCCCAGCATCATGACATCGCTCTGGCCACGCTGGGTAAGCCCGCGCGCAATGTGACGTTGCTGCACGTGAGCCAGTTCGTGCGCCACCACCCCAGCCAGCTCCGACTCATTCTCGGTGGCAACCACCAGGCCCGAGTGCACGCCGATCAGCCCCCCCGGCATGGCGAAGGCGTTGATACTGGGGTCACGGATACTGAACAGCGTGAGCCGCGGCGGTGTGCCCGAAGCATGTTCGGCCAGTCGGTAGGCCATCTGCGTGAGGTACTGATTGACGGCAGTATCGTTGATGTAACTGGGATCGTTGCGCCCTTCCGCCATCAGGGCTTCGCCCAGTCGCGCTTCGACCCTGGGCGGTAAGGTAGCCGCGGCCGAATCGCCCAGGCTGGGCAAGCCCACCGGTTGGGCAACCCCACCCACTGGCGAGAGCGCAAGCGTCGGCGCCAACACCCCGGGCAACAGACAACGACGCCAGAACGAAAGTTGGAATATCGGCAATCGCATTACACGGTGAGCCCCACCCAGCCCATCACAACCCGCAACAGCGCGGCTGCCAGCGCCAGAGCAGCGATACTGAGCACCCAGATAAGCACCAGCCACCCCAGCCGTCGATACCAGGGCTGAGGTTTGGGTTCACCTTCCAGGGCGTTGATGAATCGTGACCTGCGCGTCATGGGTGGATCCAATCAGTGATAGCCCTCGCCGCGCACGACCTTCCCACGGAAGACATAGTATGAAAAAGCCGTATACATCAAGATGATGGGAATGATGAAAAGTGCGCCCACCAAGGCAAAACCCTGGCTCTGCGGCGGCCCGGCAGCCTCCCAGATGGTGATGGAAGGCGGAATGATGTAAGGGAAGAGGCTGATGCCCAGCCCGCTATAGGCCAGAAACACCAAGCAAAGGGTAAGCACGAAGGGTAGACCATGCGCCTGCGGGTGCAAACTGCGCAACAACGCCCACGTGACCACCACCACCAACACCGGCACTGGCGAGAACCAGATGATGTTGGGGAAACTGAACCAACGCTGCGCGATTTCGGGTTGGGCGAGAGGGGTCCAGAGACTGATCACCACAATCACAGCCAGCAGGGCCCAGGTAAGCGGCCGCGCCAGTTGCACCAGGCGACGTTGCAACGAGCCTTCTGTTTTGTACACCAGCCAGGTAGCACCCAACAGGGCATAGCCCACCACCAACCCAACGCCTGTGAACAGGGCAAAGGGCGTGACCCAGCCCAGCGCGCTGCCGGAAAAGGCCCGCTCTGTGACTTCGATTCCCTGCAGAAACCCACCCAGGGTGACGCCCTGAAAGAAGGTGGCGGCAATGGAACCGCCGATGAAGGCTTTGTCCCAGATGTGCCGCTTGCCAGGCGTGGCCTTGAAGCGGAACTCGAAGGCCACGCCCCGAAAAATAAGGCCCAGCAACATGAAGATGAGCGGCAGGTAGAAGGCGCTGAGGATGACCGCATAGGCCAGTGGGAAGGCTGCCAGAAGCCCGGCTCCGCCGAGCACAAGCCAGGTTTCGTTGCCGTCCCACACCGGTGCCACGGTGTTCATCATGATGTCGCGATCTTCCTTGCTTCGTATGAAGGGAAAGAGGATGCCGATACCTAGATCGAAGCCATCCATGATCACGTACATCATGATGCCGAAAAGGATGATCACAGCCCAGATCAGCGAAAGGTCGATTCCCATATGCGTCACTCCTCGCGGCTCGTGGCTGCGCCGCCGTCGCCGTAATGATCCGCTGCCGAGAACGGACGGCTGGGTGTCCGGAATTCACCCGGCCCGCCCTCAGGTGGTGTTTCGCCGAAGGGCTGCGGGCCGCGCCTCACGAGACGCAACATGTACACCGTGCCGGCGCCGAACACCAGGAAATACACCACCACGAAGAGAAACAGTGAGATTCCCAGCTGGGTGGCGCTATGAGGGCTAACGGCGTCGGCGGTACGCATGATGTTGTAGACCACCCACGGCTGGCGCCCGATTTCAGTGGTGTACCACCCGGCAAGGATGGCGAGCAGCCCCGAGGGGCCCATGATCACGGCGAAACGCAGCAACCACGAGGGCTGGTACAGCGTGCCTTTGCGGCGTCGCCAGGCCGCAGCCACGCCCAAAGCGATCATCAACAGGCCCAGCCCCACCATCACGCGGAAAGTCCAGAACACCACCAGGGAATTGGGCCGGTCTTGGGGCGGGAAATCTTTGAGCGCGGGAAACTGGCCATCCCAGCTGTGGGTAAGGATCAGGCTGCCCAGGTGAGGGATGGCCACCTGAAAACGGTTGCGCTCTTCGGCCATATCGGGGATGGCGAACAACACCAGGGGCACCGAAGCGCCAGGCTCGTTCTGCCAGTGCGCTTCGATGGCCGCGATTTTGGCCGGCTGATGCTTGAGGGTATTGAGCCCGTGCTGATCGCCAATAAACGCTTGCAGAGGCGCCACGATGAGAACCATCCACATGGCCATGGAGAACATCTTGCGGACCGCCGGGGTGTCGTTGTGCCGCAGCAGATGCCAGGCGCCCGAAGCGCCCACGAACAACGCGGTAGCCAGGAAAGCAGCCACCACCATATGCGCGAGGCGATAGGGAAAAGACGGGTTGAAGATAACCGCCAGCCAGTCCACGGGCACCACACGGCCATCGAGAATCTCGAAACCGGTAGGGGTTTGCATCCAGCTATTGGAAGCAAGGATCCAGGTGGCAGACATGAGAGTGCCCAGCGCCACCATCACCGTAGAGAGGAAGTGCAAGCCGGGGCCCACGCGCCGCCAGCCAAACAGCATGACACCTAGAAAGCCCGCTTCGAGAAAGAAGGCAGTGAGCACTTCGTAGGCCAACAAGGGCCCGGTAATGCCACCCGCGAAATCGGAAAAATAGCTCCAGTTGGTGCCGAACTGGTAGGCCATGACCAGACCCGACACCACGCCCATGCCGAAGTTGACGGCAAAGATCTTTACCCAGAAGTGATAGAGATCGCGGTAGATCGGCCGCTTGGTTTTGAGCCAGAGGGCTTCGAGCACCACCAAATAGCTCGCGAGACCAATGGTGATGGCCGGAAAAATGATGTGAAACGAGATGGTAAAACCGAACTGTATGCGAGCTAACAGCAGTGCATCCATGCTTCACCCCGGGCTTGCGCCCGGCATATGCAGCCTTGAGGCGCGATGGTACTTTCCTCTTTTTACGGCTCCACTCTTGGCACAACCGCGAACTTCCGGCTGAACCCCTGGGAGCGGGTTTGAGCATAGCACGCACGCCCGCCAGCCTGCGATGCGCATCAACCCCGATTCGAGGCCAAGCTTGCCATGCGTGTTTTGGCGAAGTAAAATCGCGTTAACGTTTCAAGCCAGTGGCCACGCCGCCGCAATTTTGCCGCAATGAATTCCTGCCAACACGTCCGGTTCCCTATCGCAGGCGCCACGCGCCGCCCCGGTCGTGCCCAGGCCCTTCACATCGTTGCGCGCTTCCCCCAGCGTCTCCTAACGCTCCTACCGATCGGCTGCTGAGCCTCGTGCTCGTGGCAGTTCGGCAGCCATTTCTCATCCGCCACACGTCAGCGCGCGCCTTCATTTCTGGCAGCGCGCAGTTTTTCGTGCACTTTCCCGCATTTCCGTTCAGCGGAGGCAATCATGCTCAAGAATCCCGCCACTAAATACGTGCCCTTTGTGCCGTTCCAAAAAGATTTCGCCGAACGCACCTGGCCCAGCAAGCGCATTACGCAACCCCCCATCTGGATGAGTACCGACCTGCGTGATGGCAACCAATCGTTGATCGAACCCATGAGCGTGGAGCGCAAGCTGCGCTTCTTCGAAAAACTGGTGGAAATCGGTTTCAAGGAAATCGAAGTGGGCTTTCCGTCTGCTTCGCAAACCGACTTCGATTTCGTGCGCAAGCTGGTCGACGAAGACCGCGTGCCCGACGACGTCACCATCGAAGTGCTCACCCAATCGCGCGACGATCTCATTGCCCGCAGCATCGAATCCGCCGTGGGCGCGCGCCGCGCCATTGTTCACCTCTACAACGCCTGCGCACCCGCCTTTCGCAAGATCGTGTTCAACATGAGCCGCGACGAGGTCAAAGAGATCGCCATTCGCGGCACGCGGCTCATCAAGGAGCTCACCGCCAAACACCCCGAAACCGAATGGGTGTTCCAGTACTCTCCGGAGGTGTTCAGCACCACGGAGCCTGAATTTGCGCTGGAGGTGAGCAACGCCGTGGCAGAAGAATGGCAGCCTACGCCCGAGCGCAAGATGATCCTCAATCTGCCGGCCACCATCGAAGCTACCACCCCCAACTTGTATGCCGACCAGATTGAATGGATGCACCGCAATCTGGCGCGCCGCGACAGCATCGTGCTCAGCGTGCACCCGCACAACGACCGCGGCACCGCCGTGGCCGCTGCCGAGTTTGCCATCATGGCGGGCGCCGACCGCGTAGAAGGCTGCCTGTTCGGCAATGGCGAGCGCACCGGTAACGTCGACCTCGTCACCCTTGCCCGACTGACTGTTGACGCGAATGACGGCGTCGTAGGTGCGACCGAGATCGGCCGGGTCGATGGGCAGATAGGGCACCTCCCACACCGCGTCGGGCTTCTGCTGGGCAAAACCCTTTTTGATGGCATCTTGGTGCGAGCCCGAAAAAGCGGTGAAGACGAGATCGCCCACATAGGGATGACGCGGATGCACGGGCAACTGGTTGCAGAATTCCACCGTGCGGCGCACGACGTAGATGTCGGAAAAGTCGAGCCCCGGATGAATGCCTTGGGTGTAGAGGTTCAGAGCAAGGGTGACGAGGTCGACGTTACCGGTGCGCTCGCCATTGCCGAACAGGCAGCCTTCTACGCGGTCGGCGCCCGCCATGATGGCAAACTCGG
>JAJUJN010000409.1 GCA_029265335.1 Alcaligenaceae bacterium | reverse complement strand
CCGACATGAGCATCTACCAAGAAGAAATCTTTGGCCCGGTACTCTCATGTGTTCGCGTAGCCGACTTTGCCGAGGCGGTAAACCTCATCAACCGTCATGCCTACGCCAACGGCGTGAGCTGCTTTACCAGCGACGGCGGCATCGCTCGCGAGTTTGCCCGCCGCATCGAAGTGGGCATGGTGGGCATCAACGTGCCGATACCGGTGCCCATGGCCTGGCACGGCTTTGGCGGTTGGAAGCAGAGCCTTTTTGGCGACATGCACATCTACGGCGAAGAAGGTGTGCGCTTTTATACGCGGCAGAAAAGCGTGATGCAGCGCTGGCCCGACAGCATGCGCAAAGGGCCGGAATTTGCCATGCCTACACCACGTTGAACGAAGGCAACCACGTGCCGCCACGAGCGTAAGCCAGGCAGATAATGGAACGCCGGCTGGTGCGCGCGGGCCGGTGTCAATCCCAGGCGCCGCGCCCTTCCAACCAGCGATCCAACCACGCCAGGCGGCGTTGGGGGTCGGCCATTTCGAGCAGTTCGGCTTTTTGCACTACGGAAATGGGTAACAACTCTGCCAGGCGATTGGCCACCCAGGCGCAGTCGTCGAGCCGGAAGGGTGGCGCCAACGGCAAGGTGGTGAGCCGGCGCTGCATATCGGCAATGGTGCTGCCCAGCACATCGGCACTGCGCTGCAACGCAGGGGGCACCGGCAGCTCGGGGTCGGGCGCCAGCAGCTTCACTTCTCCCATCCACAGCCCAAACTGTCCCACTTGAGGGTTCTCCACCAGAAAGCGGCTGCTGCCACGGCACTGCACCCGCATCAGCCCCGGCATGACCGTTTCGGACGTCTCCACCCGGGCGAGGGTGCCCACATCGGTGAGGGTTTCTTCCTCGCCCGGTTTGCGTACCTCGCCACCCGAGAGCAGGCCCACCACACCAAAACTGGCCTCTTCTTCGATACAGCGCCGGATCATGTGCAGATAGCGCACCTCGAAGATCTGCAAATGCAGAATGCCATCCGGGAACAACACCTGCTGCAAGGGAAACAAGGGAATGGGGGTCATGCGGCTCTCCTGAAACCAACGCTGCCCCTCCGACCGGGTCAGCGCACTTCATGGTAACGCCACGCTGTCATCTGCACAGGTTAAGCTGCCTCGAACGCGGCCTTCTACCCCCGTCGGAGCCCTGCCATGTTCCGTGCCATCCGCTGGCTCATTACGATCATCGTCGTAGCCACCATCGCCTCGCTGCTGGTGGCCTTCGTTCTGGTGTTCACTCAAAGCCCATCTCCTCTTCCGGAACGCGAAACCACCACCTTCAACTTCGAAGCCGTGCCGCGAGCCAACGACCCGCCGCCGTTCGAGCACTACACCACCCGCCGTGGCGACACCCTGAATGTGCGGCACTACCCAGCGCAGTCGAGCGCGGCTGCAGCAGCGACTACGGAGGTAGACCCTAACCTACGTGCCGCGCCGGTGGAATCCAGTGAATTGGCTGACGCCGGTGCGAGCACAGAAACCACCAAGCCACCTTTGGTCATCCTCATCCACGGCTCCGGCTGGCACGGCCTGCAACATCATCGCCTGGCCAGCTACCTGGCCAACACCATCGGCGCCGACGTGCTCGTACCGGACCTCCGCGGCCACGGCTTTACTCCCGAACGCCGCGGCGACGTCGACTACATCGGCCAGCTCGAAGACGACCTGGCTGACCTCATTGCCGCCTATCGCAAAGACGAGCAAGACGTTTATTTCTTAGGCCATTCATCCGGCGGCGGCCTGGTGGTACGCATGGCCGGCGGCCCCCACCGCCATCTGCTCAACGGCGCCATTCTGCTCGCCCCCTACCTGGGCTACGACGCTCCCACCACCCGCGCAGATTCCGGCGGCTGGGCCCAATCGCTCACCCGCCGCATCATTGGCCTCACCATCCTCAACCAGTTCGGCATCACAGGCTGGAACGACCGCACCGTACTGCAATTTCACTTCCCACCCGAAGTGCTCAACGGCCCACTGGGCCACACGGCAACCCCCAGCTACAGCTACCGCATGATGGTGAGCTACGCCCCCCGCCCTCGCCTCCAATCCGACCTCGCCGCCCTCCCGCCATGGCTCCTGCTCGTGGGCAGCAACGACGAAGCCTTTGTGGCCGAAGCGTACGAGCCGCTCATGCGCGAACAGGCACCCGAAGGAGAAGTGCGGGTATTGCCCGGTCTGGGGCACCTGGAGTTGGTGGAAGATGAGGGAGCTTGGGAGATGGTGGGCGAATGGATAAAGAATCGGGAAATCCACTCGCCGTAGCACTGTCCTGAGCCCTCGCCCGCTTTGCGGCAGGGGCAAAAGTTGTTTGCAAGCGTCAAGCT
>JAJUJN010000405.1 GCA_029265335.1 Alcaligenaceae bacterium | reverse complement strand
GTCGACGCCCTGCAAGGGCTCGGCGCGAATATTCGCTATTTGGGCAACCCTGGCTATCCCCCTCTCCAGATCGAGCGGCCAGGCCAACTGAATCTCGATCAGCCCGTGCGCGTGGCAGGCACAGTGTCCAGTCAGTTTCTCACGGCATTGCTCATGGCCGCGCCTCTCGCTACTCAGGGCGGGCGTGGGCTGGTCATCGAAGTCAAAGGCGAGCTCATTTCGCAGCCTTATATCGCCATGACGCTATCGCTCATGGCCCGCTTTGGGGTAAAGGTGGAACGCGAAGGCTGGCAGCGTTTTGTGGTGCCAGCCAACGCCTCCTATCAAAGCCCTGGGGCGCTGCGGGTCGAGGGCGACGCCTCGTCGGCGTCGTACTTTTTGGCTCTGGGCGCCATTGGGGGCGGGCCGGTCACGGTGCGTGGCGTTGGCCGGCAGAGCATTCAGGGCGACATCGCTTTTACCGACACCCTGCGTGCCATGGGCGCGAGCATGGAGTTGGCCGATCACGCGATCGAAGCTCGTGGTGTGCAAGTAGCCAAGGGCGAGCGGCTCAAGGCTTTCGACGCCAACTTCAACCACATCCCGGATGCCGCCATGACTGCCGCCGTGCTGGCGCTGTACGCGGATGGCCCCTGCCGTTTGCGCGAAATCGGCAGTTGGCGGGTGAAAGAAACCGATCGCATACACGCGATGCAAACCGAACTGCAGCGCGTGGGAGCAGAGGTGAAAGCGGGGCCTGATTGGCTCGAAGTGGTGCCGCCACACCTGGCCGGAGGGTGGCGCGACATGGCCGCCATCCATACTTACGATGATCACCGCATGGCCATGTGCTTTTCGCTGGCTGCCTTCGGGCCCTGTGCCATCACCGTGCTCGACCCCAACTGCGTGAGCAAGACCTTTCCCAAATACTTCGACGCCTGGCGCTCCCTTGTGGCATGACATCCACGCAATCTTCCTCCGTTAACGCCGTCGCGCCGGTGATCACCATCGACGGTCCCACCGCCTCGGGCAAGGGTACCGTTGCCCTGCGCGTGGCCAACGCACTGGGCTGGCACATGCTCGACAGCGGCGCCCTGTATCGCTTGGCCGCGTTGGCCTGCATGAACCGCGATGTGAGTGCTGACGATGAGCCGGCCGTGGCCAAGGTGGCACGGGAGCTCGATGTGCGCTTCAATGCCGAAGTGTGGCTCGACGGCAGTTGTGTCACCGACCGGATTCGGCACGAAGATGTCGGTAATCTGGCCTCACGCATTGCAACCCTTCCCGCCTTGCGCGCAGCCTTGCTGGAGCGCCAGCGCGCGTTTCGGCAGCCGCCCGGATTGGTCGCCGATGGGCGCGATATGGGCACGGTGGTGTTCCCGGATGCCGAGCTCAAGGTCTTCCTGGTGGCCAGCACTCGGGCGCGGGCGGAACGGCGATATAAACAGTTGATCGACAAGGGTATTTCAGCTAAACTTAACGACCTCATGCGAGATTTGCAAGAGCGCGATGCGCGCGACGCGGGTAGGTCGGTGGCGCCCTTGGCCCCAGCGGCCGATGCCTATCGGCTCGATTCTTCCGAGCTCAGCATCGAGCAAACCGTGCAGCAGATTCTCGAATGGTGTCGCGAGCGCAGTGGCCAATCGCGGTAACCGCTTGAAATGGTGCGATTTTTTTGGCGAGCTTTGCGCAACCCGCTGAATCCTTCGGGTTTCAGTCACCATATCTGCGTGGTGCCCTGTAGGTGCAGCACGTTCTTCTGGTTCCGGAGCATCAGCTCCGGGTTTTGAGTAACTCCACCGTCCCGGCAATCCCGCTGGATGCGGTGTGCAACCGGCCAATAGTGGCCTTGGATCCCATTTTAATGTCTTCGGTTTCCACCCAACACGACACCCATGGCGGCGAAAGCTTCGCCGAAATGTTCGAAGAGAGCATCAAAGACCAGCAAATGAAGGCTGGCGAGGTCATCAGCGCAGAGGTGCTGCGCATCGACCACAACTTCGTCATCGTCAACGCCGGGCTCAAGTCCGAAGCGTTGATTCCGGTTGAAGAATTCCTCAACGATCAGGGCGAGCTCGAGGTCGAAGAGGGCGATTTCGTTTCGGTCGCCATCGATTCCCTCGAAAACGGCTATGGCGATACCGTCCTCTCGCGTGATCGGGCCAAGCGTCTGTCGGCCTGGCTCAATCTCGAGAATGCACTCGAATCGGGCGAACATGTCACCGGCACCATCACCGGCAAGGTCAAGGGTGGGCTCACCGTCATGACCAACGCCATTCGGGCCTTCCTCCCGGGCTCGCTGGTCGATCTCCGTCCCGTCAAAGACACCACCCCCTACGAGGGCAAAACCCTCGAGTTCAAGGTCATCAAGCTCGATCGCAAGCGCAACAACGTGGTCGTTTCGCGCCGGGCGGTGCTCG
>JAJUJN010000131.1 GCA_029265335.1 Alcaligenaceae bacterium | reverse complement strand
TGGCTGATGTTACGTGGGTTGCTGAGGTTGGTGCCCACTTCGGTGAAATTGAGGTTGCGAATGGGCGGTTGGCTGGGGTCGGTGAGATAGGCTAGCAACGGCTGGGCATCCACCGGCCGGTTGCTGGGCACGGCGGCATCTACGTCTACTTCGGCAATTTCGGCAAACAGGCGGTAAAGATCGGTAGCGTTGGCCATTTTGCTGAAGTCGAGCTCGCGACCGGGCTGATTCACCAAGGGGCCGGCCACCAGCAGAGGCACCCAGACCCCAGTTTGGTAGGGCGAGCTCTTGGCGCGGAGAGGGTCGAAGCGGCCCGGCGGTGTGAACTTCACGCTGTTGATGTAGGTGCCGTTGTCGCCGGTCACGATTACCATCGTATTGGTTTTTTCGGGTTCGTAATGCAAGGTGCCGTCGGGATTCCAACTGGCCAAGTCGAGCTCCACGAGCAGTCGGCCGATCTCGGTGTCGATGGCCTCCAGCATGAGGTTGGTGATGAGGTGAGTATCGGCCAGGCTGGCAATCTGCGAGGGCACGCCTTCCACATCCACCACGGGTGAACAGATATAAAGCGGATCGTTGCGACCCGGTGTATCTTCGGCAATCAGCGAAACCGGCGGTTGCTGCAAGGGCGCATGAATGCCCGAAAAGCCCAGGGAGAGCATCCAAGGCTGGTCGCTGGGGTGTTGTTGGGCCCAGGCAATGGCGCGGTCGGTTTCAAGGGTGGTGCGATACCCGCGTGCTGCCGGATCGCTGGCGGTGATCTTGCTGCTGCTGCCGTCGGGCAGACTGCGCACGAACTCGCCGGTGTAGTAGCCATTCTGCTCTTCAAAATCGAGGTAGGCGGGCATTGAAGCCTGGCACGACGCGTTAGGGTCGAAGATACCACCCTGTTCCATGCAGCTGCGACCGGGGGCGGGGCGGCTGTCGCTCCGGCTCATGGGTTCGCAGGCGCCGGTGGTGTAGTAGCACGCGCCGGTGTCGGCGCCATGGGTGGGATCCATCGAGGTGTTGGGCACATAACCACAGGTGTAAGTGCCTTCTGCCACGTGGCTGAGCCCCGCGCGCGTATCGATGGGGTACGGCGCGCCGTCGAGGTAGCCATCGAAATAATCCCAACCCAGCTTCCACATGGTTTGATGGCCATAAGGCAGGTTGGCGGCGGTGCCGAGGTCGGACCCGGTGAGATGCATTTTGCCGATGAGGGCACTAGTGTAGCCGGCCTGCTTGAGCAGCTTGGGCACGGTAAGTTCGTAGGGCGAGATCTCGGAATTGGCGAGGTCGCTCGACACGACCGCATTCAGCACGTTGGTGCTGGAGGGATAGCGGCCGGTGAAGTAGGCGGCTCGTGTGGGGGTGCAGGTAGGCATGGCCCACATGTGCCGAAACTGTACGCCTTTTTGAGCGATGGTATTGAGCACCGGCGTGTTTGGCGGCAAAACGCCGCCATAGCCGTACGAGGTGAACTGATCAACGCCGACGTCGTCGATCACCAGAAAGAGAATGTTGGGTGTTTGCGCCACCGGCGGCGCTGGCGGGGAGGAATCGCTGTTGCAGGCTGCGACCATGGCAGCCAGGATCGGGAGTGCTGCCAGCCGCAGCTGACTACGGTGGATGAAGGGAGCTTTCACGACGACCTCGCAGGTGAACCATCGAATGGGCACCGGCCAGGTTCAGCGAAAGCCGGCTATTTTCAGCCAACAAATAACACACTGCGATGAGGTTTCGCAATGTGCTCTGCGCAATTTATCAGCGCACCACCTGCTCCGGGTTTTCGTTGTAGGGCGGGGCGTAGATCACCAGCAGCTTGAGCACATCGCTCTTCACTTCGATGGAATGAAACACCCCCTCGGGAAAGAACATGATGTCGCCCGGCCCCACCGGGTAGAACTCGCCATCGATGCCGGCCACGGCATTGCCCTCGAGCACATAGGCAGCCTGCTCCAGCCCAGGATGGGCATGGGGCAGGGCATTGCCGCCCGCCTGGATTTCGCCGTACACCACCTCCATGTGACGCGCGCCCAGGCTAGGGCCGATAAGACGTTTATTCAGCGTGCCATGATGGTTGGCTGGGCTGTAGCCCTGCACTTCGGCAAGGCTCACCACCGCACCACGGGCGGCGGCGGATTTAGGCGTGGGCACGGAACTCATGAGATTCACCACCGGATCAGACAGAAAAGGGGAAGAAACACAGGCGCCAATTACATCGGCTCGATGTTGGCATCTTCCGCCATTTGTTGCCAGTGAATGATTTCGCTTTCCACGTATTCACCCAGGTCGTCGGCGCTCAGGTACATGGGTTGCAGGCCCACGGCCGCCAGACGTTCGCGCACCGAATCGGTGGCCAGAATGTCTTCCAGGGCGCTGTTAAGGGTTTCCACCACGTTGTCGGGCAGATCGGCGGGGCCAAAGAGCGCCAGCCAGGCGGCCACGTCGAAGCCCGGCAGGGTTTCGCTCAGCGGCGGCCAGTGCGGCGCCAGCCCACTGGCCTTGGCCGAGGTGAGCCCAAGCCCACGCAGGTTGCCGCCGTTCGCTTGCGCCAACGCATTGCCGATATCCACAAAGGTGAAGTCCACAATGCCGGCCAGAGTGTCGTTGATGGCGTGGGGAACGCCTTTGTAAGGCACGGGCATCACGTCGATGTCGGCCATCTTGCCCAGCACTCCGATACTGATCTGCGTGCTCGAAGAACCATACCCGGCCGTGATGGCCTCTGGCTGATTTTTCGCCCACTCGATGAACTCCTCGAGGTTCTGCGCGGGATGGTCGGTAGGCACCATCAGCACCAAGGCGCTGGCGCCTACACCGGCGATAGGAGCGAGATCGGTGGCCGGGTCGTAAGGCAGCTCCTTGTAGAGCGCCACGTTCGCCGCGGCAGGCGAATTGGAGGAATAAAACAGCGTGTAGCCGTCGGGATTGGCTCTCACCACCTCCATGGCGCCGATGGTGCCACCTGCACCCGGCTTATTGCTCACGACGAAAGTCTGATCGAGCTCTTCGGCCAGATCGCTCAATACCAGGCGCGCGCTGCTATCGGTACCGCTGCCGGCGGGGAACGGCACCACGACGTTCACGGTGCGGTTCGGGTAATCGCTGTTGGCGGCCGCGGTGGCGCCGGACATGATGCCCAGGGCGAGCAACAGGCTCGCGGGCGCAAAAAAGCGTTTCATCAAAGTGTCTCCAGTCTCAGACAGGGTCAGGATTACGGTGCGGCGCTGTGGCCTTCCGTGTCCGCGGGTTGGCGGGCGGGAGCCGCTGTTTGCCAGCGCGCGCGGACGTGATTGATCGAAAAAGGCAGAGCCGTCAACGAGAAGTCGGCGTCCTGCATGGGAGTCAGCATGTCGAGGGCCTGCACTTGTGGATGAGCCAGGGCCTCGGCCACCGAATGCACGGGAGCCACGGGTACGCCCGCACTGCTCAACCGGTCGAGCCAGACCGCCCGGGGCTGCTGCTGAAAAATCCTTGAGAGTTCGCCAATGAGACTCGCCTTATTGGCCAGACGATCACGGTTGGTGCGATAACGCTCATCCGTCATCCACTCTTCTTTGCCCAATTCCTGGCAAAGCTTGGCGAACAGACGATCGTTGCCGCAGCACACCAAAATCGGGGTGTCGGCAGTTTCGAACGATTCGTAGGGCACCATGCCGGGGTGCCCCGAGCGGTGGCGCTCAGGCAAGCGGCCTTCTTCGCGAAGTGCGTCGGATTTCTGCGCATTCCACGACAGCGCGGTTTCGAGCAAGGAGGCATTGACGACCCCGCCACGTCCGGTACGTTCGCGCTGCGACAGCAAGGCCAAGATGCCGATGGTGAGCCACATGCCGGCGCCTTGGTCGCATACCGAGGCGGCCGAGCGCATAGGCGGGTCTTCGGGGCCGCCGTTGGTGCTGGCCAAGCCGCTGAAGGCCTGGATGAGCGGCTCGTAACCCGGCTGATCGGCCATGGGGCCCAGGTGGCCAAAGGCGGTGATTTCGCCGTAGATCAGATGCGGATGGCGGGCGCATAACGATTCTGCATCGATGCCCATTTGCGCCGTAACTCCTGGCCGCAGGTTATGCAGCAACACATCGGTGTCGGCCAGCATGTCTTCCAGGGCTTGCCGGCCGGCGGCGTCTTTGAGATCGAGCGTAACGGTGCGCTTGCCGGCGTTGAACACCTGAAACACCAACGAATCCTCGCCATGAAAAGGTGGGCCCATGCGCCGCCCATCGTCGCCACCGCCAGGCCGCTCTACTTTAGTGACTTCGGCACCCAGTGCGGCCAGGATCGACCCGGCGAAAGGGCCGGCCAGCACCTGCCCCAGCTCCAGCACACGTATGCCTTCAAGAATTTTCAACAACTTAGCACCTGAGAAGCTTGATGAATCCGGCCTGCGCCGGAAAGTTGAAGCCAGTCTAAGTCTCCCCAGAGTGATTCATCAATAGAAACCAAGACATATGTGTGATAACTTGACCGGATCAGTCCGAGGGCAGCTCACCCATGCGCGTTCCTTTCACGTTGCAGCAACTCGAGGCGTTTCACCAAGTGGCCGCTCATGGCAGCTTTCGGGCTGCCGCCAAGGTCATGAAGATTTCGCAGCCCGCACTCAGCCGCACCATTCAGGGTCTGGAAGACACTGTCGGCGCCCGCGTGTTCGACCGCGACACGCGCCGGGTGAGTCTCACGCCGGTGGGCGAGCAACTGCTGCCCATCGCGGGCCGGGTGCTGCGCGAGTTCCACACCGCCTACAGCGACCTCGCCCAATTCATGGACGGCACCCGCGGCCAGGTGCGTATCGGCGCTCTGCCCTCGGTGGGCGTAGCCTTGTTGCCGCCTATTCTCGCGCAGTGGCGTCGGGAGCGCGCGGCCACCGAAGTGCATCTGAGCGAGGCCATCGCCGAGCCCTTGTGGCAACAGGTGGAAGAAGGCCAGGTGGATTTCGCCATCAGCGTACGGCCGCCCGAAGGCACGCACTTACGCTTTCAACATTTGTTCGACGACCCTTTTGTGATGGTTTGCCATCGCAACGATCCACTTGCCACCCGGGAACAGGTGTCGTGGCGGGTGTTTACCGATCGACCTTACTTGGCCGCGGCCAACCAGGGCAGCATCGGCCCCATTCTCCAAGACGTTTTTCGTGGTCAGCAGCTGGCACCCAAGCCGCTCCTGGAGTACCCCAGCATTGCAGTAGGTGGCGCCCTGGCGGCTCAGGGAATGGGCATCCTGGCGCTCACCCGCCTGGCCCTGCACTTGGTGGCGTCGGCTGACCTGGTGGCGGTGCCGCTGGTGGAGCCGCATGTTGCGCGGCCCATCGGCTTGCTCACCCGCATCGGCCGCACGCTGCCGCCCGTGGCCGATGATTTCATGCAGCGTATCGTGGCAGAAAGCAAAACGTGGCCCTGAGGCCACGTCGATCGAGGTTGCGAAATCGTGGTGAGAGATAGGGCTGCTCTATCGCTGGATCTTTGGCGCACTCACCTGTGTCGCGAACTCCTGCAAGAAAGCCCCAGCTCCGGCTTTTGGTGCATAACCATACAGAACAAAATCCGGCCGCAGAAGCACCCCATCGGCCTGTAGAGTATCCAACAGACGTCCGTACACGCCATCAACATCGCGTATCGACTGGCTGATCGAACCCCGCCCAACACTTGAAAGGCAAAGCGACTTCACTCGCAAATCGCTGAGCCTTTCGCGCAGATCAGCTGGCAGATCCGGCCACACATCAGCGCGGCTGAGCCAAACGAAGTGAAACCCCGCCACGTCGTCGAAACGAACTGGTTCCCCGTTCAATGCCACGCGCCCCTGGCCAGGCACACTGCCCACCTGGGGCAACAGCTTGCCGCTGGCGTCCCGCGCCAGTACCCCCGACTCAAAAGTTGGCCACTTGGGCACAGGCGCGAGCTTCCAGCGAAAAATCCGATCACGGATAAAGGCTTTGATGGGATTCGAGGTATTGGCGATCAAGCCCAACGCCCGCGAGTCGAGCATCAGTTTGCGCGCGTGCGGCATTCGTTCTTCGTAGTAGGTGTCGAGTAAGGCATCTTCGGCCAGCCCACGCAGCACAAGATCCAACTTCCAGGCCAAGTTGGCGGCATCGCGCATGCCTGAGCACGCGCCCTGGCCCAAGTA
>JAJUJN010000308.1 GCA_029265335.1 Alcaligenaceae bacterium | reverse complement strand
GTGTGGCGTGGGCCTCTCCACTCGGGTCTCACCCGTGGCATCGCTGCGCCACCGCAAAAGTCGGCCCAGATCGTCGCGCTGCTCTTGATACCCGGGCCACCCCGGCACGCTGGCAGCTGTGAGCACCTGCCCACCGGCCTCACCTTCACGTTGCACACGCACCAGGCGAGGCGGCCCGTTGGCGGCAGCTTGCCAGTGAAGCCGCCAACGCCGCTCCACTGCGAGCGGCTCGGGGGAGGCCTCGGCCCAACCCGTTTCCGTGACTGCGACGGGGAGAACAGAGGGAGCTGCACCCGAAGCCGCAATAGGAGAGCGATCGTCTGACTCGGTGGGAAACCCACCGCCCGAGTTGGGCGGCACCTTGTTCCACTCAATGCTCACCCGCCGTTGGCGGCCGGCCACGGGCCGGGCTCGAGTGATGGGGGATAAACGATGCGTGCCCTGCCACCATTCGAAGTGAATGGCTTCCTTGCCTTCGCCGAGCTGAACCAGCCGACCCAGAGCGTCGGTTTGCTGAAAAGGACGCTCAGCCTGCTGTGCGCTCGGTTCCGCTGGCTTGGCAGCAGAGTGTGCGGAGTTGACGAACGCGTGTGGTGCCGCTGCGCCGGTGGGCGTGAGAGCCACCGATTGGGAGTGTCGCTCACCCGCCGCCATGGCGGTGATGGTGTTGACTCTTCCGGCCTCATCGTAACGGTAACGCCACAGCGGCTGTACGCCGGCAAATGGGTGCAACAGCGCCACACCGGTGAGCACCGGCACCGCCGAAGGCCCGGTCTCGCCGCGCAAATAAAGCCGCGCTTGCCCATTGGGATACAGCACGCCGCGCAACCACGCGGGCTCGCCCGTTACCCAGTAATGCAGCGTACCGGCGGGGGTAAGAATGCGTGTGAGCCGACCGTGCCGATAATGCAAACGCAAGCGCTCACCTTTCGGACCTTCCACAGACAGGATGCGGCCGTAGTCGTCACGCCCGGGAATGCGCCCTCGTTGGATGTGTACGGTGGCGCCGGAAGGCGCCAGAATTCGCACCAGCCGCCCTGCCGGGTTGAACCATAGCCGCCGCCCGTTCGGCCAACGCCATTCGTGGCCGCCGTGCTCGAGAGCGTGCAGCTCGCCGTGCAAGGGATCGGTGGCAAAGCAGAGCGCTTGCGAGTCGGCCGCAGCATGAAATCGCACCAAGGAGCCGTCTACCTGCGTAATTTGCCAGCCGTCGCCAACCCGATACAGCCGGGGGTCGTAGGAAAGACGCCACCCTGGCCCCAGGCCCTCGTCGCGCGGATCGGAAGATCGATAGTGGCGCACCACTTCAAGCCCAAGCTCGCCCGGCAAAGGATGCCAATCGATGTCGCGTTGAAACTTCTCGCCAGTGAGCCGATGCACGGGGTTGCCAACTCGCCAATCTTCGCCTTCGCCCAGCGGCAGGTTGGCTGGCCCTTTTTGAGCGCAAGGCGCACCCAGGGCCACGGCGCCGCATTGGCCGGCCTCCGCACCTCCTTCATTGGCCATGATTTGCGTGCACCATGTGAGCAGAATCAAGATCAAACACCCGCGCCATCTACCGTTCATCTGCGCTCCCCCGATCAAGCTGCCCCATCATCGGGCCTGTCGGGCGCTTTATGTCGCCAACTGCGCGCTGTCCGCCCAGCCATGCGAGAATCCCTCAAGATCACTACGGAGAAACTCCATGCTCTATACGTTTCGCGCCAAAGTCGCCGGCGACGTTCTGATGCTCGATCGACACGCTCGCCCACTGCTTGAAGCTGCAGGCAAAACCGCAGATGTGGCCCGCCAGAACCGGGGCGTGTTCACTCCCGAGCAATTGGCTGCCGCCATCGCTGGCCTCGAAAGCTACATCGCTCGCCTGACACCCGATGAAAAGGCCCAGGCGGAGCTGGAAGAAAAAGCCAGACAGCAGCACGACGACTCCGACCCGCAAAAGTCCGAACGTGTGTTCACCAGCCAGCGCGCCTACCCCTTGCTCGACCTCTTGCGCAAGGCCGAAGCCGCCGGGGTCAACGTGATGTGGGAAACCTCTGGCGCCTGAGTGCGGCCTTCCCATTCTGCTTCCCTGCCCCCATGAACCTCCTTTATCTCGTCATCGCCATCGTGTCGGAAGTCATCGGCACCTCCGCTCTCAAGCTGAGCGACGGCTTCACCCGGCTGGGCCCCTCTCTCGTGGTGGTGGCGGGCTACGCCAGTGCGTTCTTTTTTCTCTCGCTCACGCTGCGCACCATTCCCGTGGGCGTCGCCTACGCCATCTGGTCGGGCGTGGGCGTGGTGCTGATCACCCTGGTGGCCTGGTTATGGATGGACCAAAAACTCGACCTGGCCGGCGTGATCGGCATCGGCCTCATCGTGGCAGGGGTGGTGGTGCTCAACCTGTTTTCCAAAACGTCGGTACATTAAGACAACACCATGCACAGTTCTCATTCCTGGAACACAGCCCTCACGGTGGAAGACTTTCAACGCAACCTTGCCGCAGTGCGACAACGCATTGCCAACGCCTGCGCCCGGGTCGGACGCGATCCGGCCGAAGTGCGTTTGCTGCCTGTCAGCAAAACTGTTTCACAGGAGCGCCTGCGTGTGGCCTACGCAGCTGGCTGTCGCGAACTTGGCGAAATCAAGGTGCAGGAAGCGCAGCTCAAAGCCGAAGGCATGAGCGACCTCACCGACCTGCGTTGGTCGATCATCGGCCACCTGCAAACCAACAAGGCCAAACACGTCGCGCGTTTCGCCCACGAATTTCAGGCGCTCGACAGACTCCGCCTGGCCGAAGCGCTCGACCGACGCCTGCAGCAGGAGGGCCGCAGCCTCGACGTTCTGGTGCAGGTCAACACCTCGGGTGAAGAGAGCAAATTCGGCCTGGCACCCCAAGACGTGCTGAGCTTTGTGCGCAAGCTGCCCAGCTTCTCTGCCTTACGGGTGCGCGGCCTGATGACGCTCGCCGTGTTCTCCCCCCACGAGTCGCAAGTTCGCCCGTGTTTTTCCTTGTTGCGCGAGCTGCGTGAACGCCTGCGCGAGGATGCGCCTGCGGGCGTGGCTATGGAAGAACTGTCGATGGGAATGTCGGGCGACTTTGAACTGGCGATCGAAGAAGGCGCCACCACCGTAAGGGTAGGTCAGGCCATCTTTGGGCCACGCGATACCCCTGATAGCGCATACTGGCCTCAAGCAGGGCAGTAAGCGAGGCGAGGAACAAGCCCAACATCTACGTGGTGTTGGCGGCCAAGTGTGGGCGGTAAGGGATTGCCGCGAGTATCGGCACGGAGGAACAGCGATGGAGCGGGTGAAGGGAATCGAACCCTCGTCTTAAGCTTGGGAAGCTTCTGCTCTACCATTGAGCTACACCCGCCTG
>JAJUJN010000265.1 GCA_029265335.1 Alcaligenaceae bacterium | reverse complement strand
TGACCGTCGGGCTCGGCACGCGACACATAACCGCCGCCAATGGTGCCTGCGGCACCCGGCCGAGTTTCCACAATGATGGGTTGATCGAAATCTTCGGAGGCGGCTTCGGCAATAAGGCGGGCGATGAGGTCGAGCGGGCTTTTACGTGCTGGCCACGCCAGCAGCGCTCCTTCGCCTCTAATGACGATCCGGGACAACAACCAGAATCATGGATCGACCTATCGTTTGTACAACGATTTTCGAAAAAACCCATCAAGGGTTTGCCCGCATGACAGGAACTGCAACTGACGCTAGACGCACACTGCGAGCGCGACTTGCCGCGTGGAGACCGGGCGGCCGAGTCGCTTATTGAGGCCGACCTGCGTGCGTTCCTGGCCAGGTGAACCGCCTCCTCTTTTTCGCATGTTGCCTGTTTTGTTCTGTGCGCTTCTAGTCAGCTGAAATATCGCCTGCGGCGCCGGCCCGTTCTGTCGGGAGGGCGATGAAATCGATGTGATCTACCCCGCTGTCTTCGTAGGCCGCGAGCAGCGCGTCGATATTCTGACCCAGCCAAGTAACACCTTGCGCATCGCACTCGCCCGCAGACTCGTCGCCTGGGTGCCGTATCCAGCCCAATTGATAGTTCATTCGGGTGAAGAACTCGAGGTAGGTGGCTGCCTCCACGCCCGAGGTGCCGCGGATCTGCGGTGGCGAGAATTCGCTGAGCACCACCGGGCGGTCGCGAGCAAGACGTTGGGCCCCGCCCAGCAAGGCATCGTATTCTGCGCCTTCTACATCGATCTTGATGAGGTCGAGCCGGGGGGCTTTGTGCAACACCGTGTCGAGCGTGAGCGCCGCCACACTCTGCGCCTGCACGAAGTCTTGCAGACGATCGTCGGGCCGAGAAGTCGTGCCATTGCTGAACGCAGTATTCAGCACCAGCAAGCCGGGCTCGCTTGCCAGCGCAATCTGGTGTAACTGCAGCCAGTGATAACCATTGGCTCGCCTGCTGAGGTCGAGCAAACGGGCATTGAGAGGGTTGGGCTCGAAGGCATAAACCGCGCCTTCTGGTCCCACGCCGTGGGCCGCCAATATGGCAAAGTAACCAATATTGGCACCGATATCGGCCACCGCCATACCGGGTTTCAAATAATACCTAAACACTCGGGTGACATGAGGCTCGTAAGAACCATTGAGCACATGCCTGCCCACCGCATCGTCGTTGGCCAACACATGCAAGGTGGAGCCCTCAACCTCAACGCGCTCGGGGATCGCTGAAGCATCAGGTGCGAGCAAGCCGCGCCGTGCGAACTCCAGCGAACCGAGGTAAGAAGGCAGCACCTCATGCAAAGGCTGGCCCACACGTGCCGAATGCCCTGGCCACTCTTCCGGCGAGGGGTTTCGACCCAGCAGCAACCGAAAACAGTAGTAGATGTCGAAAGCAGTTGCCTCAGGCGAGTAAGCCGTAGCGAGCAGCTGTTCGATGTGGGGCAAGCCAGCGAATTGCTGCGCTTCGCCGGCCGCGGGTGGGGCGCCGGGCGTGGTCCGGTGCGACCAGGCGGTGAGCCACCTTTTCATGTGTTTGTCTCCTGATTGGTTTTGAGCTCAATTTAACGTGAGTAACAGGTAGCGCCAAAGCGGACGCACCATTCTGAGTTCATCACCAGGTTTCGGGCATCTGCGGTAAACTGATTGCGTCGCAGTAAAGACGTTACGGAAGAGAGCACGGCCTGCCCGTGTCGCCGAAGGAGCAACGCACCCGGAAACTCTCAGGCATCCAGACCGTAAGCGTCCAGACACTCTGGAGAGAGACGCACACCAAGGCGTCCACCGAAGGGGATCCGGCACGCCGGAGAAGCTCTCAGGTCACAGCACAGAGGGGTGATTGGCCGCCGTCAGGCGGGTTATCAATCACAACCTTGGAGTGCAACATGCCACAACTTGCTGTGATCGGCGCCGGTATCTCCGGCGTTACAGCTGCCTATGCCTTGCGTCAGCGGGGCTACAACGTTCATCTCATCGATCGCCACCCCCTGCCTGCGTCAGAAACCTCGCGCGCCAACGGCGGGCAATTGTCGGCCAGCAACGCCGAAGTGTGGAATCAGTTCAGTACCGTGGTCAAAGGCCTACGCTGGCTGTTTCAGCGCGACGCCCCTCTGTGCCTGCATCTGGCGCCCAGCTGGCACAAACTGAGCTGGATGGCAGAATTTCTGGCCAATATGCGCCACCATGAACGCAACACCATCGCCACCACCCGTCTGGCCATCGCAGCCCGCGAGCATCTCTTTCGCATGGCCCAAGACGAAAACATCGATTTCGATCTGAAGCAGCGGGGCATTCTTCACTTCTATCACGATCAGGCGAGCCTGGACGTCGCGGCCAAAGGCAATGCACTGCTCGTGGCCGGCGGCCTGGAGCGTTACCCCGTGAGCCCCGACGAAATTCGCCAGATCGAACCGACCTTGCCGGCCGAGCAATTTGTGGGGGGCTATTACACGCCTTCCGACGCCAGTGGCGACGTCTGCAAATTCACACGCGGGCTTGCCCAGGCCTGCGCACGGCGCGGCGTGTCGCTGCACTTCGACACACTCATCGAACGCCTGGTGCCTGAAGCAAACGGGTGGCGAATTCACGCTCGGCATTTGCAACCAGGCGGCGACGCCAACCAAGGTGAGCCTCTCGATCTGGCTGTGGATGGCGTGGTGATCTGCGCCGGAGTGCACAGCCGCGAGTTCGCAAAACAGCTGGGCGACCGAGTGAATATTTATCCGGTGAAGGGCTATTCCATCACCGTACACCTCGACGATGCGGCCAGTCAGGCAGCTGCGCCCACCGTCAGCTTGCTCGACGAAGCCGCCAAGATCGTGGCGAGCCGACTGGGGCCCGATCGTTTCCGGGTGGCGGGCACGGCTGAGCTCAACGGCTTCAATCGCGATATCCGCGCCGACAGGGTGGCCCCGCTTGAACGCTGGACTCGTCGCTTGCTGCCCAGCATCACCTCGGGTCATATCGAGCCTTGGGCCGGCTTGCGGCCCATGACGCCCGACATGATGCCGAAGGTAGGTGCTGGTCGCCGACCGGGGGTTTTCTACCACACCGGTCACGGACACCTGGGCTGGACCCTCTCGGCGGCCACGGCGGAAATCCTGGCCGGCGCTGTGGATGCGCAGTTTGCGTCGGCCGGTCGGCTACATCCGGTGCCTGCCCATTAGCGCCCCACAAGATTTCGTGGGACACTGAATCTCAGCCCGCTCGCGCGGCCCACAGCATGGGCAGCCGGGCGGGCTTTTTTGTTCACTCATTTTGGAGTTTGCAATGTCATTGTTGGTCCAGCATCCCGCCGAGGGAGTGATCGAGTTGCAGATCAACCGTCCTCAACGTTTGAACGCACTCACTCTCGAGAGCACCCGTGAACTGCTCGAGGCCGCACGTGTGGCCATGGCCACGCCATCGGTTCGAACCTTGTTGCTCACCGGCGCCGGGCGCGCCTTCAGTGCCGGCAAGGATCGCGACGAGCCGGCCGCGGTGGCATCGGTCACAGTGATGCGCGAACTGGCGGAGTGCCTGGTGCTGGGCCCCAAGCCGGTGGTGGCCGCGGCGCAAGGTTGGGCCGTGGGCGGTGGCTGTGAAATTTTGGCGAATTGCGACTTTGTGGTGGCCGGCGCCGACTTGCGTCTGCGCCTGCCCGAGGCGGAATTGGGGCTGGCCGGCACCAACGGCATCACCGCTCTGCTGCCCAAGCTGGTGGGCATGCAGCGCGCCAAAATGATGTTGATGCTGGGC
>JAJUJN010000482.1 GCA_029265335.1 Alcaligenaceae bacterium | reverse complement strand
GCCTGGACGCGTACCCATTCCGCCTGGCCGGGACACGAGCATCGGGTGCCGTACCTCTGCGCCCTGGTAGAACTCGAAGAAGGCGTGCGGGTGCTGGCCAATCTAGTGGCCGGCCCGGGTGTTGCGCTGCGAGCCGGAATGCCGCTGGTTCTCACTTGGGAGTCGCTGGGCGACGCCCAAAAGCCCTATCCGGCTTTCGCGCCGGCCAATACAACAAGTTCGTAATTCAACGGAGGAGATCCACCATGTGGCAAACGTTCGGCCGCTTCGCAGCTATGGCAATTCTTGGGCTGGGCACTGCCGGCACCGCACTGGCGCAAGACTATCCCAATCGACCCATTCAATTCATGATCGGCTTCCCGCCCGGGGGTTCCACCGACACGGCAGCACGCATCATCGCGCCTCGCATGGCACAGATACTCGGTCAGCCCATTGTGCTCGACAACAAGGCCGGTGCGGGCGGCGTGATCGGTGTGGAATCGGTATCGAGCGCCGAGCCCGATGGCTACACCATGGGTTTCGGCGTGTCGGGTGCGCTCACTTCCAACGTAACCCTCATGCCCAACTTGCCCTACGACCCGCGCACCGACATCACGCCCGTGAGCCTGGTGATCGACAATCCCCTGGTGCTGGTGAGCAGCGTCGATCTCGGCGCCAAGAACCTGGAGGAGTTCCTGGCCTACGCCAAGGCCAACCCCGGCAAGGTGAGTTATGGCACACCCGGCCCGGGCACGGCGATGAACCTGGCGGGCGAACTGATCAACCAAGAAACCGGCATTGGCATGGAGCATGTTCCCTACAAGGGAAGCAACCCCGCGCTGGTCGACGTCATGGCCGGTCACATCGAGGCAGCCCTGATCGACCTCGCCACGTTCATGCCGCACGTCGACAGCGACCGCCTGGTGGCCCTGGGTGTGACCAGCCCGGAGCGCACACCCTTGGCGCCCGAGATTCCCACCCTGGCCGAAGCCGGCATCCCCGACTACGGTGCCCAATCATGGTTTTCGTTGGTGATGCCGGCCGGCGTGCCCGAGCCGATCGTTGAGACCGTTCATGGTGCCCTGGTGGAGGCCCTGTCCGACGAACTCGTGCGCGAACGGCTCATGGGGGCCGGCCTGGTGCCTGCCACCAGCACACCCGCCGAGTTGGCCGAGCGCATCGATCGTGAGATCGACATCTACGCCGAACTCATCAAGGCTGCCAACATCACACGTTAAACGTTTGTTCACCGCGCGCTGCGCTCACGCACCTGATTCTCGCGAGATAGTTTCCATGTCCGAAGTTTCCGCCACCCCGTACTGGCCGCGTCACCTGCCTCGTCACCTCACTTTGCCTCGCCTCACGCTCTGGCAAATGCTGGTGGATACCGCCGAGCGCTACCCAGAGCAAGCGGCGGTGAAGTTCTTTGGTCATGTCATCACCTATCGCGAGTTCGTGGAGCAGGCCGAAGCGCTGGCCGGCTGGCTGGTGCATGAGGCTGGCGTGGAGCGCGGTGACCGTGTGATGGTCTATCTGCAAAACTCGGCGCAATGGATGATCGCGCACTTTGCCATTCAACGCGCCGACGCCATTCTGGTGCCGGTCAGCCCAATGAACCGGGCGGCAGAGGTGGCGCATTATCTGGCCGATAGTGGCGCCCAAGTGGCTATCTGCGGTCAGGATCTGCTGTCGCAACTGCAGGCCGCCAGCAGCCAACAGCCGCTCAAGGCTACGGTGCTGGTCACTTATCGCGATTGTCTGCCACCGACGCCCGACTATGAGCTG
>JAJUJN010000058.1 GCA_029265335.1 Alcaligenaceae bacterium | reverse complement strand
CCGCGTGCAAGGCAAAGAGGCCAAGCAAGCCGATCGGATCGTGGCCGACGCCCTGGCGCTCGAGGCAGCCGGGGCAGCCATGGTGGTGATCGAAGGCGTTCCCGAGCCGGTGGCCCGCCGTGTTTGCGAAGCCACGCAGCTCCTCACCATCGGGATCGGCGCCAGCCCGGCCTGCGATGGCCAGGTGCTGGTCATGCACGATCTTCTTGGGCTTACCCCCAAACCCGCGCGCTTCGTGAAGGATTTCACTCAGGGTATCGATGCCAGCGCAGGCGGGGTCACTGCCGCGGCTTTCCGACGCTATGCCGAAGACGTGGCTGCGGGGCGTTTTCCGACTGAAGACCATGTTTATGCCGCAGCACCCGATTCCAACATTGCCATGTATGGCACACGTGGCGAAGACGAGCCGGGTCAATGATTATTGATTCTTTACTCGATACCGATCTCACCAAGTTCAGCACCATGCAGGTGGTGCTGCACCACTTCCCGGCGGCGCAGGTTGAGTACCGCTATCACTGCGGCACTCCCGGGGTAGATCTCCGCCCCTGTCTCGACGAGATCCGGCGTGAAGTGCACGCCCTTTGCCAGCTGCGCTTTCAACCCGATGAGCTGGCCTATCTGGGCAGCCTGCGTTTCATCAAAAGCGACTTTGTCGACTTCCTCGGTCTGTTTCATTTGCCCGAGCGTTGTATCCGTATCGACGCTTCGCGCGAGCGCCCGGGCGAGCTCGACATCTCCATTCGGGGTGCGTGGCTGCACACCATTCTTTTCGAAACGCCGGTGCTCTCGATCATCAACGAGGTGTATGGGCGCCACCGTACCCCGGAGCCGCCGTTCGAAGAAGGTCGTCGTCGCCTGCAAGGAAAGATCGACCTTATTCGCCAGGAGCCGGCTCTCTCGGATTTTCGTGTGGCCGACTACGGCACTGGCCGACGCTTTTCAAGACGGTGGCACGAAGAGGTCTTGCGCACACTCATCGATGCCCTGGGCCCCACCGTAGCTGGCACCACCAACGTGGCGCTGGCGCGACGCTACGATCTCAAGCCCCTTGGCACCATGGGCCACGAGTTCCTCCAGGCCTGCCAGGCGCTCGGGCCCCGGTTGCGCGAATCGCAGGTGTTCGCCTTTCAAACCTGGGCCCGCGAATATCGCGGTGACCTCGGTATCGCCTTGTCGGATATCTATGGCATCGAAGCCTTCTTTCGCGACTTCGATATGTATTTCTGCAAGCTTTTCGACGGCGCCCGCCACGAAACCGGCGATCCCGTGGAATGGGCCGAGCGACTGCTGGCGCACTACCGCGAGAACCGGGTGAGCCCTCAGGGCAAAACTCTGGTGTTTTCCGACAACCTCACCATCGAACGAGTGCTCGATCTGGTTCATCGTTTTGGCGGACAATGTCGGTTGTCGTTCGGGCTGGGCACCAACCTCACCAACGACCTCGGTCTGGATCCCCTCCAGATCCGCATGGAAATGGTGCGCTGCAACGATCAGCCCGTGGCCAAGGTATCCGACAGTCCCGAAACCAGTCTCTGCGGTGATCCCGCCTACGTCGCCTATCTGCGGCAGGTGTTTGAAGCGGCCTGAGTGCAGCATTGATTGCGACGCCGCCGCGGCAAATCTCTTACAGGGGCGCTACAATAACGGGTTTACCCTTAAATTAAGGCAGGCGCGTCGCCGTGATTTCCACCCATAATCTGACCATCCAATTTGGTCCCAAGCCACTCTTCGAGAATATCTCGGTGAAGTTCGGCGAAGGCAATCGCTACGGGCTCATCGGTGCGAACGGTAGTGGCAAATCCACGCTGATGCGCGTTATCGGCGGTGATCTCGAACCCTCGGCCGGCAACGTTCTGCTGGAGCCCAATACTCGTTTGGGCAAGCTGCGGCAAGATCAATTCGCCTACGAAGATCAGCGTGTGCTCGACGTTGTGCTGATGGGTCACGAAGAAATGTGGGCCGTGATGACCGAACGCGATGCCATCTACGACAACCCTGAGGCCACCGAAGAAGATTACATGCGTGCCGCCGAACTCGAAGCCAAGTTCGCCGAGTACGACGGCTACACGGCCGAGTCGCGCGCGGGCGAGCTGCTGCTGGGGCTGGAGTTTCCGGTTGAACAGCACACCGTGCCCATGAGTGAGATCGCGCCGGGCTGGAAGCTGCGCGTGCTGCTCGCCCAGGCCTTGTTCTCGAATCCCGATGTGCTGTTGCTCGACGAGCCCACCAACAACCTCGACATCAACACCATCCGCTGGCTCGAAGGCGTGCTCAATCAGTATCGGTCCACGATGATCATCATCAGTCACGACCGGCACTTCCTCAATCAGGTTTGCACGCATATGGCCGACCTCGACTACGGCACCCTCAGTGTGTATCCGGGCAACTACGACGAATACATGCTGGCGGCTTCGCAGGCGCGGCAGCGACAGCTCTCGGCCAACGCCAAGGCCAAAGACAAGGTTCAGGAGCTGATGGAGTTTGCCCGCCGCTTCTCGGCGAACAAATCCAAGGCCCGGCAAGCCACTTCCCGCATTCGTCAGGCCGAAAAGATCAAGGCCGACATGGTGCAGGTCAAACCGTCATCCCGACAAAACCCCTACATTCGCTTCGAGCAGTCCAAGGTGATGCACCGCTTGGCGGTCGAGGTAGAGAATCTGCACAAAAGCTACGATGCGCCGGTGATCCGCGGTTTTTCCACCACCATCGAAGCAGGCGAAAAAGTTGCCATCATCGGCGCCAATGGGGTGGGTAAAACCACGTTGTTGCGCATGCTGGCCAACGATCTCGAACCCGACAGCGGTCATGTGAAGTGGTCGGAAAACGCCGATCTCGGCTATATGGCTCAAGACGTTTCCGACCAATTCGATCGTGGCGAAAACCTCTTTGATTGGATGACCTACTGGGCGCGACCGGGCGACGACGACCAAGCCATACGGTCGGTGCTGGGCAGGCTGCTGTTCTCGGGCGACGATATCGCCAAGAAGCCGGCAGTGCTGTCGGGTGGCGAGAAAAACCGCATGATGTTTGGCAGGCTCATGTTGGGGCGTCACAACGTGATGTTGCTCGACGAACCCACCAACCACCTCGATATGGAGTCGATCGAGTCGCTGCAGTTCGCGCTCGAGAAGTATGCCGGCACCTTGTTCTTTGTGTCTCACGACCGGGAGTTTGTCTCGGGCCTGGCTACGCGCATCATCGAGATCCTGCCCAACGGCGAAATCGTCAACTACCAGGGCAACTACGAGGATTACCTCGCATATCGCGGCATTGAAGAGGCGATGTCGGCATGACAAACCCGTCCGTGCTGCCGCAAGACCTTTCCGGTTGGCTGGCTCGGCTCGAGGGCAGTCCGGGGCCGGGCATCGAACTGGGCCTGGAGCGGGTGTCTGCGGTTCGTCAGCGCATGAACCTGCAATTGCCGGGGCTGGTCATTACCGTGGCCGGCACCAATGGCAAGGGCTCCACCTGCGCGATGCTCGAATCGATTCTGCTTGCCGCGGGCTATCGTGTCGGTTTGTTCACTTCACCTCATCTGGTGGATTTCAACGAGCGCGCCCGAGTAAATGGCGAGATTGCCACCGATGACCAGCTGCTGCCCCACTTTGCGGCGGTCGAAAAAGCGCGCGGTGAAGAACGCCTGACGTATTTCGAATTCACCACCTTGGCCATATGCTCCTGGTTTGCCTCGCAGCCGCTGGATGTGGTGATTCTGGAGGTGGGCTTGGGCGGACGGCTCGACGCGGTGAACATCTTCGATACCGACTGCGCGGTGGTAACCAGCATCGACATCGACCATGCCGACTGGTTGGGCGACACCCGCGAGGCCATCGCACTCGAAAAAGCGCACATTTTTCGCGCCGGCAAACCTGCCATCTGTGCCGATCCGGCGCCGCCCGAATCCCTACTCAAGCATGCTCAGCAGCTGGGTGCCGATCTTTGGCGCTTCGGTAAAGATTTCAATTACGCCGGCGACCGGCAGCAGTGGAACTATGGCGGTCGCCAGCGTCGCCGCAACGCCTTGGCTTATCCGGCGCTGCGAGGGGCCAACCAGTTGCTCAATGCGGCTGGCGCCCTGGCAGCGCTCGAGGCCCTGGAGCCGCAATTGGCGGTGCCGCAACAGGCGGTGAGGCAAGGTCTGCTCCAAGCCAGCCTGCCCGGACGCTTCCAAATCGTGCCGGGGCAACCCACTCTGATTCTCGATGTGGCGCACAATCCACACGCGGCTGCAGTTCTCGCCGAGAATCTCGACAACATGGGGTTTTTTCCCTATACCTATGCGGTATTCGGCATGCTGGCCGACAAAGACGTCAACGCCGTAGTGCAACGCCTGGGCGATCGCATCGATCACTGGTATTGCGCTGGGCTGCACGGCCCTCGTGCACTCTCCGGCGAGCAACTGGCCGAAAAGGTAAGGGCAGCCGGAGCCCCAAACGATCCGCCCGAGGCCAGCGTGCTGGCTTATCCCAACCCCGTTTCGGCGCTGGCCGCCGTGCGGGAACACGCCACCGACAATGATAGAATCGTAGTCTTTGGCTCCTTCTTGACCGTTGCCGAGGTTCTGTCGCATGGGGTTCTTTACGCGCAACCCAAGGGATAAATCCAAGTCAGCTGCTGGAGCTTCCCGCAGCGAAACCGGTAGCGGGCTAAACCGCCGGCGCAGCGGGCCATCCGCTCAAGACCACGCAGCCGACGAGCTTCGTCGTCGCGCCCGACGGCGTCTGGTAGGCGCCATCGCCATGGTGCTCGCGGCGGTCATTGTGCTGCCCATGATTCTCGACGCGCCTCCCGAGTCTCCCACCGAACCGGCCGACATCGTCATTCCGTCGCAAGAGCAAACCTTCGAGCCCCGGTTCAACGAAAGCGTTGCCGAACCACAATTGCCGCCCAGCTCAGAAATGGTTGGCGCGGCCGAACGCCTGGCCGAACAAGCCGAACTGCCCGCTGCGCCTGGTGAGGCGGCGGCCGAGGCTCCCAACACTCAGCTGCCCGCCAGCATCGCCACCATCACGCCTGTGCCGGGTAACGAATCGGCTGCCGCCGAGCCTGAGCCCGAGCCCACACCCGCGCCCCGCCAAGAAGCAGAGCCGCCGCCGCGTCCAAGTACCCAACCCGCCTCGCCACCTGCCAATGCCGATCGCGAAGCGCAACGCGCTCTGGCCCTGCTCGAAGGGCGGGCGGTGCCCGAGTCGCCCACGGCCACCACATCAGAAGGTCGCTATGCGGTTCAGGTGGTGGCGGTTCGTTCGCGCAGCGGAGCCGAAGAGCTTGTTTCTCGACTGAAAGGCGCCGGCCTTACCGCTTATATCGAAACCATACGCACGCCTGACGGCGAGGTGCATCGCGTGCGGCTAGGCCCCTATGCCTCCCGCAGTCAGGCCGAATCGGCGCAATCACGATTGCAATCGATGCCCGACGGATTCCAGGGCAACCTGGTGCCTCTGTGACCACTTTCGACGTTGTCGCGCTGGCCATCATTCTGGCCTCGGCTGCCGCAGGCATGTGGCGGGGCCTGATCCGCGAGGTACTTTCGCTACTGGCGTTTGCCGCGGCGGCGGTGGCCGCAATCCTCTGGGGGCCCTTGGTGCACGCTGCCTTGCAGCCCTTTCTTGAGAACAGTCTGCTGCGCATGGCCATTGGCTACGCCGGCGTGTTCATACTGGTGCTCATCGCGGTCGGGGTCATCAACCTTGCCCTGGGCACACTCATCGAAGGCACCGGTCTGGCGCCAGCCGATCGCGGCCTGGGAGCGCTGTTTGGGCTTCTTCGTGGCATTCTGATCGTTTTCGTGCTGGTGCTGGGGGCAGGGTATACCCCCATGCCTAATGAGCCCTGGTGGCAGCAGGCATGGTTGTCAGGGCCTTTCGAGCGCGCTGCCGTTGCGCTCAAGGCGCGTTTGCCGGAGAGCATCGCAGAGTGGGTGCCGTATCCGTACCAGGCTCCCGGCGTCATCGATACCCATCGCACTGCGCCCGGCAGTACGATGCCGCGTCCTGCGTGAGTTGTCACCGGGCGTTATTTATCACTCTTTCGAGAAGCTACCACTCATGTGTGGAATCGTCGGCGTAGTTGCCCACGCACCCGTCAACCAATTGTTGTACGACGCGCTCCTGTTGCTGCAGCACCGCGGCCAGGACGCGGCCGGAATCGCCACCGTCAATGGCAATACTTTCCATGCTTTCCGCTCCAGGGGGCAGGTTCGCGATGTCTTCCGAACCCGCAACATGCGTTCCTTGCCAGGCAACTGCGGCATTGGTCAGGTGCGCTATCCAACGGCGGGTTCCACCGAGAACGACGACGAGGCGCAACCGCTGTACGTCAATGCGCCGTTCGGCATCATGTTTGCCCACAACGGCAATCTCACCAATCACGAGGAACTTCGCCAAGAGCTCTTTCGCGTCGACCGGCGCCATATCAATACCGCGTCCGATTCCGAAGTGCTGTTGAATGTGCTGGCCCATGAGTTGCAGCAGGCGGCCACGGGGCCAACCTTCGATGCTGAAGCGGTGTTCGAGGCCGTGGCTCGGGTGCATCAGCGGGTGCGGGGCGCCTACGCCGTAGTGGCGCATATCGCGGGCTACGGCATGCTCGCGTTTCGCGATCCCTGGGGTATCCGACCACTGGCGCTGGGCAATGCGGTGGCCTCCGACGGCACGACCGACTGGATGGCTGCTTCTGAGTCGGTCGCCTTCGAGCCCACCGGCTTCCATTTCGTACGCGACGTTCAGCCTGGCGAAGCGGTGTTCATTTCGCTCGATGGCGAGATCGTCAGCCGGCCCTGCGCGCCTTCGGCCTCGCTCAACCCCTGTTTGTTCGAGTACATCTATCTGGCGCGACCCGATTCCACTCTCGACGGGGTGTCGGTGTATGCCTCGCGTCTGCGCATGGGCGAATATCTGGGCCACAAAGTGGCCCGACAACTGCGTTTGGGCGAAGTGGATGTGGTCATGCCCATTCCCGATTCGGCCCGACCAGCCGCCATGCAGTTGGCCTCCAGCCTCAACTTGGATTACCGCGAAGGGCTGATCAAGAATCGCTACGTGGGGCGTACCTTCATCATGCCAGGGCAGGCGGTGCGCAAGAAGTCCGTGCGCCAGAAGCTCAACACCATTCACGAAGAATTCCGCGGCAAGAACGTGCTGCTGGTAGACGATTCCATCGTCCGCGGCACCACCAGTGGCGAGATCGTGGATATGGTGCGCGCGGCCGGAGCCAACAAGGTGTTCTTTGCGTCGGCGGCGCCTCCGGTGCGCTACGCCAATGTGTATGGCATCGACATGCCCACACGAGGCGAGCTGATCGCCCACGGGCGTTCCGACGAAGAGGTGGCGGCCATCATCGGTGCAGATGCGCTGGTGTATCAAGATCTGGAAGCTCTCAAGCTCTCAGTGCAGCGCAGCAATCCTGCCATCCAACACTTCGAAGCGTCCTGTTTCGACGGCAACTATGTCACGGGCGATATCACGCCCACGCACCTGGCGCGGTTGGAAGGCTTGCGCGGGGCCAAACCCTGATTTGGCTCACCCTCACCGCTACGACGCAGGTTCTGGGCGCGGGGTGAGGGCGGTCACACCCAGAACAGCGATCACGATGAAAAGTATCAAGGTCCAGATTTCGTAGCGCACACCCAGGAGATCCACGGCGCTGTCCGCGCAAGTGGCATAGATGCCGAATATCGCCGGCAAAGTTTGATCGAGTCCCGAACCTGCCACCACGCGATCGGCAAATGTGAGATCGCAGCTGAACGCGTTGGCCGCCACCGTGTGCTGATACCAGGCCGCCACAGCCCCGCCCAGTGCCAACACAACCGCAAGACCAGAACCCAGAGCCAGAGCGCCCGTTCGATGGCGCAGCACCCAGGCCGTGGTGGCAACCACCGCAATCAGCAACACAATCATGCGCTGCAGGATGCACCAGGCACACGGCGCCATGCCCAGCACATGCTGAGAAAACAGGGCGAACGCCAGTGCCAGCCAGGAGGCGATCGCGATGATAGCCAGAGTGTGTTGGGGCGGTAGAGAGCGCAGAAAGTTCATGGAGGGACGGAGGGGGACAAAGGTGAAAGACGTAAAGGTGGAGGTGCGCAAGCAGGCCGGAAATGCCCCGACCCGCCATGAAGGCTGAGCGCGCTCAGCCGATGATGCTCAATTGTATGAGCAGCTCGAAAAGGCCGTCCCACATGATCTGTATGCCCAGGCACAGCAAGAGAAAGGCCATGAGCCGCATGAATACGGCAGTGCCAGAGTCGCCCAGGGGCTTGAGCAATTGCAGTGCAAAGCGAAAGAAGACAAAGATGGTTACCGCCACCACCAGCGCGGCAGGCACCGCACCCGCGAGACGCACAGCGCGATAGGTAAAGTTGGGGTCGTGCAAGCTGGCACCCACCGTAATGGCCGCGGCGATGGAGCCTGGGCCGCAGGCAATCGGGAAGGTGAGCGGATAGAACGCATGCTCGCGCGCCATTTCGGCGGTGTATCCCTCGGCCATTTCGGCCGCCCGCTGCACCCCGGCGTCGTTCGAGTTCAGCAGCCGCCAGGCGGTGGCGGCCACCAAAAGCCCCCCCGCTACCCGCACGACTGGCATGGAAATGCCAAAAAAGTGCAAGACGGTTGAACCGCCGATCATCGAAACCACCAGGAGCATGAACACGTTGCGCGCAATGCGCCGGGCCAGAGCTGCCCGCGTGGCGGTTGAGGCGCCCGTGGTGAGTGACACGAAGATCGGCGCCGTTGCCGTGGGGTTGAGAATGGGCAGCAAGGTGGCCAGAGCAAACAGAAAGCTCGTGCCAAACCCGAACAGATATTCTTCTAGGGGCATTGCGGGGCGCAGCGGGCAAAGGTGGTCATTGGCCGGATTCCCCGGAAAGTGCGTAAGGGATGGTTTCGAGTCGAACTATCGGACCCTCGACGGAGCCGAGCCGAAGATTGTCGGGTTCCAGGCTTTCGTAGCGAGCTTCGAACAGGATCTCGGTGACGCCATCGTGTTGAGCGACATTGATGACGCGCCCTACCGGCTCGCGAGCGCCGATGCTGTGGACATCGCTGCCGGGCAAGTCGTGAGGTGCGGCAACATTGCCTTCGACGCTGCCACGTACCGTGCGCCGCCTTTGCTTACCACGATAATGACTGCGCGCCACCACTTCTTGCCCAGGGTAGCAGCCTTTGGTGAAGCTCACGCCATCGATCAGATCGAAATTGATTGCCAACGGGGTGAAAAGTTCAAAAGTCGCTTGAGTGACCCACGGCAGACCCGCCCGGATCTGTGCCAGCCACCATGCGTCTGCCGCTTGCGCTTCTGACGTAAAGGCCAGACTCGGCTCATGGATACACCAGGCACGGGAGCCTGAAGTGGCGGCACGAACCAACCAGCCGGCGCCATTGGCGAGTGTGGCCACCTTGCCGGGTTGGGGCCAGTTGGCCGGCTCATCGTGATTCACCCACAGGCCGGTCACTTTGTGGTCGGTAAGCTCGAGCACCACCTTGGCTCTGAGCACGAACATGCGCAAGCGCTTGACCAGCGCATCGGCGAGATCGGCGG
>JAJUJN010000018.1 GCA_029265335.1 Alcaligenaceae bacterium | reverse complement strand
GGCCCGAACGGCTGCGGCAAATCGAACATCATCGACGCCGTTCGTTGGGTGCTGGGGGAGTCGCGCGCTTCCGAATTGCGCGGCGAGTCCATGCAAGACGTCATCTTCAACGGTTCCGTGCACCGCAAACCGGCGGCACGGGCGTCGGTGGAGCTGGTGTTCGACAACGAAGCCGGTCGTGCATCGGGGCAGTGGGGTCAATATGCCGAAATCTCGGTACGGCGCGTGCTCACCCGCGACGGCAACAGCAGCTATTACATCAACAATCAGCTCGTGCGACGGCGCGACATCCACGATATTTTCCTGGGCACAGGCCTTGGCACCCGCGGCTACGCCATTATTGGCCAGGGCATGATTTCACGCATCATCGAGGCCCGGCCCGAAGAGTTGCGCGTATTTCTGGAAGAAGCCGCCGGTGTGTCGCGCTACAAAGAGCGCCGCCGCGAAACGGCCAACCGACTCGAAGACACCCGCGAAAACCTGCTGCGGGTCGAAGACATTCTGCGCGAACTCACCGATCAGCTCGAACGGCTAGAAGCTCAGGCCGAGGTGGCCGCGCGTTACCACGAGCTGCAGGAGCGCGCGCAGCAGAGCCAACAGGCCTTGTGGCTGCTCAAAAAGCGCGAGGCCGACGTCAATCGCGACAAAGCGGCGCTGGCGACCGAACAGGCGCAGAACTCGCTGGAAGCGGCTACTGCAGAGCTGCGGCGCGAAGAAGCTTCGCTCACCGCATTGCGGCAGGCTCATTACGAAGCCAGCGATGCCGTGCACGCCGCTCAGGGGGCGCTTTATGCCACCAATGCTGAAGTGAGTCGCCTCGAGGCCGAAATCCGGCACGTGGTCGACAACGCCCGCCGCCTGCAGGCCCAGGAAGCTCAGTTGCTCGAGCGCCTCGAACGAGTGCGCGCCGAGCGCACCGAAAGCGACGAGGCGCGAATCGAGGCCGAACTAGCCCAGGAAGAAGCGGCGGCCCGCGCCGAAACCGCGCAGCTGCAATGGGAAGCCGCACAAGACGCCTTGCCGCCGCTCGAACAGCAGCTGCGTGAAGTTCAGAACCTGCTGGCGGCCTTGCGGGGTGAGGTGGCCCGGGTAGAGCAGGCGATTGCCCTCGGTGTGCAGGCGCGCGGCGAAGCCGACCGACAACTGCAGCAGATCGAGCAGCGCCGGGCGCGCTTGCAGCAGCAGCTCAATGAAATTGTGGCGCCTGATCCTCAGCGCCTGCAACAACTCAACGGCGAACTCAGCCAGATCGAAGCCCAGCAACGCGAGGCCGAGCAGCAATTGCATCAACTCGAAGCTCGTCTACCCGAAGCCGATGCCTTGCGCCGAGGGTGTGAGCAAACGGCGCAGGCAGAATCTGCCAAGGTCGCGGCCATCGAAGCCCGCCTGGCCGCACTCACTCAGCTGCAAAACGATGTGCAGCAGCAGGGCGAGCTCCAGCCGTGGCTCGCCGAGCACCACCTGGGGGCGCAGACGCGCTTATGGCAGCGTCTGCAGATCGCCCCGGGTTGGGAAGCCGCCCTCGAGGCCATTTTGCGCGAGCGCCTGGCGGCGATCGAAGCGAGCGACCTGGGCAGCGCGCACGAGTATCTCGACCAGCCGCCGCCGTCGCGTCTGGCGTTCTACGAAATGCCTCAACCGGCGCCCGCTTCGGCGCCGGCGCCTGCGGGTTGGCAGCGACTCACCAGCTTGTTGCAACTGCACGATCCCAGCTTGCGCACGCTCTTGGCCGGCTGGCTCGATGGCGTCTATGTGCGCGACTCTCTGCAAGCCGCTCTGGCCGCTCGCGCCGACCTCGCCGCCGGCGACTGTTTCGTGGTGCCCGAGGGGCATGTGGTGGATCGTTACGGTGTGCGCTTTCATGCCGCCGATTCCGAACAATCGGGCATGCTGGCGCGCCAGCAAGAAATCCTCAATTTGCAGCGCGAACTCAAAGCCGCCCAGCTGCTGGCCGACGAAGCCCGTCAAGCCGCCAGCCGCGCCGCCGCGCAATACGAGCAGGAAGCCCAGGCCTTGCCCGCTGCGCGACACCGCGTGGCCGAACTCACCCGCCATCAGCATGGCTTGCAGCTTGAGCAAGAGCGCGTGCAGCAGCAACTCGAGCGTTCCTCCGCCGAAGCCCAGCGCTTGCAAGATGAACTGGCCGACCTGGCCGAACAACAAGCCGAACGTCTGGCGCAACGTGAAGAGGCCGAGGCGCGCTTCGAAACCCTCGATCTGGAACTGGCCGAGGCTCAGGAGCGGCAAGCCGAAACCGAACGCCAGCTCGACATCCTCGACGCCGACACCCATCGGGCGCGGGAGCGGGTGCGCGATGCCGAACGTGCGGCCCAGGAGGCTGGCTTTGCCGAGCGCGCCGCGGCCGCTCGCATTGCCGAGCTCCAGCGCCTGGCCGACCGGGCCGGCGCGCAAGCCGATATCGATGCCGAGGCCCTGACGGCTGTGCGGCACGAGTTGCAGGGCCTCGACGACGCGGCGGCTCAGGCCGGCCTGCAGCACGCGCTGGCCGAGCGCGCGGCCAGCGAAGCCGCGCTGGCGCGTGCGCGCACCGAACTCGACGACCTACAGGCCCGTTTGCGCAGCGCTGATGAACAGCGCTTGCGAGTGGAGCAATCGCTGGAGCCGCAGCGCGCCCGCATCACCGAACTTCAGCTCGAGGAACAGGCAGCGCGACTCGCGCAAGAGCAATACGGCCAGCAGTTGCAGGATAACCAGGTGGATGTGGTGGCCTTGCAGGCCTGGCTCGATACCCTGCCCGAAGCTCAACGCCGGGCCAGCTGGTTGCAAGCCGAGGTGCAGCGCATCACGCGCGAGGTGAATTCCCTCGGCGCGGTCAACCTCGCGGCCCTCGAGGAACTCAAAAGCGCGCGGGAGCGGCAGGGCTTTTTGGCGGCTCAGCAGCAAGACTTGCTCACCGCCATCGATACGCTCGAAGACGCCATCCGCAAGATCGACCGTGAAACTCGACAGCTCCTGCAAGACACCTTCGACGCCGTCAACGGCCACTTCGGCGAATTGTTCCCGCAGCTCTTCGGTGGCGGCGAAGCGCGCTTGGTGATGACGGGTGAAGAGATTCTCGACGCCGGTGTGCAGGTGATGGCGCAGCCGCCGGGCAAGCGCAACAGCACCATCCACCTGCTGTCGGGCGGCGAAAAAGCGCTCACCGCCACCGCCTTGGTATTTGCCTTGTTCAAGCTGAATCCGGCACCATTCTGCTTGCTCGACGAGGTCGATGCGCCGCTGGATGATGCCAATACCGAGCGTTATGCCAACTTGGTGCGCAGCATGAGCGAACAAACCCAGTTTCTCTTTATTTCACACAACAAAATTGCCATGGAGATGGCCCACCAGCTCATAGGTGTCACCATGCAAGAGCAGGGCGTCTCGCGTATCGTGGCGGTGGATATCGACGTGGCGGTACGCATGACGGCCGAAGCCGCCTGAGGCACAAGGGAAGAACCATGAGTGATTTGCAGATCAGCTTGATCGGCCTGGGTGTGATCCTGATTGGGATCGTACTGGGCATGAACTGGTGGCAAGACCGACGCCTGCGCCAGCGCATGGAAGACGATTTCGGCCACGAGCGTGAAGACCCGCTACTGGGCGAAGCGGCGCCAGCCGAGCGGGCCACTTTGCGCAAGAAGTCAAAGTCGCAGGCGGTCACGCCTGCGCCCACTGAAAGGCGCGAGCCAGGATTGGGTAGCGGTCAGGCTGCACCCCAGGCCAAGCCGGGGGCCGACGACGACGAAGCCCTGGCCTTCGCCGCTACCGCACCCGAAACCGACGACCCCGAGGAGCCCGATCCCGTTTGCGAGGCCGTGATCGATCTGGTCTTCGATGAACCCGTCGAGGCCGAATCCTTGCTGCCCGTGGTGCGCGATCTCAGTCGCGCCGGTCGCAAACCGATCCGCGTGTTCTTTCGCACTACCGGTGGCGTGCATTGTTCGCGCCTGCGTCTGGGCGTGTCCTACGTATCGATGCAGCTCGCCGTACTGCTGGCCAATCGTTCCGGCCCGCTCAGCCCCACCGAGTGGTCGCAGGCCTGGGCCAAGGCGCAAGAAGTGGCCGATCAGTTCGACGCGGCAATCGAAGGTCCGGATCCGCGTGAGATCTCGCAACTTGCCAACGCACTCGACGAAGTGTGTGCCTCGTTGGACACCTCGGTGGGCCTCACACTGCTGGCGCGCGGCCCCAACCCCTGGCGTTTGGCCGAGGTGGAAGCCCTGGCGCTCGATCTCGGCTTTAGTGATCAGGGTGTCGAGCATCGCTACGACTGGCTCGACAAAGATGGTGGCCTGCGCTTCAGCCTGCTCGTGGAACCGGGCAACAGCAGCCGCGGTCACGATGCCACCACCCAGCTCACCCTGTTGCTTGATGTGCCGCGCAGCGCGCCCAGCGCCACGCCGTTTGCCGACATGGCTCGCGTGGCCCGCGAACTGGCGGCGCCGCTCGACGCTGAACTGGTCGATGACAACGGCCAGCCCTTGCAGGAAGGCACCGAACCCGCGGTCGACAAGCAGCTGCTCATCTTGCGCGCCAACCTCGAGCGGCAAGGTATGCCCGCCGGTTCGGCACGAGCGCTCAGGGTGTTCCATTGAAAGAGCAAGAGCGCCTGCAGGAATTGCGCCGCGAGATTGCCGAGCACGACCATCGCTATTACGTGCTCGACGATCCTCTCATTGCCGACGCCGAATACGATGCCCTGATGCGCGAACTGCAGGAGATCGAGGCTGCGCATCCCGAGTGGATCACGCCCGACTCCCCCAGTCAGCGGGTGGCGGGTGCGCCCAGTGGTGAACTGGCCGAAGTTCGTCACGCCGTACCGATGTTGTCGTTGGCCAATGCTTTCGACGACGACGAAGTAGCGGCCTTCAACCGCCGTGTGCACGACAGCCTCACCGCCTCGGCGCTGGTGGCCGAGAACGACAGTGTTATCTACGCGGCCGAAGTGAAGCTCGATGGTCTGGCCATCAGCCTGCGCTACGTCGATGGCGTGTTGCAGCAGGCCGCCACTCGCGGTGACGGGCAAACCGGCGAAGATGTCACCGCCAATGTGCGCACCATCCGTTCAGTGCCTCTGCGTTTGCGCACCGCCGTGCCGGGGGTGTTGGAGGTACGTGGTGAAGTATTGCTGTTTCGCAGCGATTTCGAGGCGCTCAACGCCGCGCAGGCCGACCGTGGACAAAAGCTGTTCGTCAATCCGCGCAATGCCGCCGCGGGCAGCCTGCGTCAGCTCGATTCGCGCATCACCGCGCAACGACCCTTGCGGTTTTTTGCCTATGGCTGGGGCCAGGTCGATCATTTCCCGCCCGAGGTGGAACATCATTCCACCATGCTCGGCTGGCTGGCCGAGCAGGGCCTCCCGGTAGAAGACTCGCTCACCACGGTGTCGGGCCTGGAGGGGATGCTCGAGTTCCACCGCAACATCAGCGAGCGCCGCCACGACTTGCCTTACGACATCGACGGCGTGGTCTACAAAGTGAATTCACTGGCCGCCCAACGTCAGTTGGGCTTTGTGTCGCGCGCTCCGCGTTTTGCGCTGGCCCACAAGTTTCCGGCCGAAGAAGCTCACACCGAACTCCTCGATATCGAAGTGCAGGTAGGGCGCACGGGCGCCATGACGCCGGTGGCCCGCCTCAAGCCGGTATTCGTGGGCGGCGTTACCGTCACCAACGCCACTTTGCACAACGAAGACGAAGTGCGCCGCAAAGACGTGCGCATTGGCGACACGGTCGTGGTTCGTCGCGCGGGCGACGTGATCCCCGAAGTGGTGGCGCCGGTGCTCGACAAGCGACCCCACAATGCGCGCGAATTCGTCATGCCCACCAGCTGCCCGGTCTGTGGTTCGCGTATCGAGCGCATCGAGGGCGAATCCGTGGCGCGCTGCAGCGGCGGTTTGTACTGTGCGGCGCAGCGCAAGCAAGCGCTGACCCACGCGGCAGGCCGGCGTGCGCTCGATATCGACGGTTTGGGCGAAAAGCTCGTCGATCAACTGGTGGAGCGCGGCCGGGTGCGCACGCTCGCCGATATATTCACGCTCACGGTGAACGAGCTCGCCGAGCTCGAGCGCATGGGCGAGAAGTCGGCCACCAACCTGGTCCAAGCCATCGACCGCGCGCGACGCCCCGGCCTGGGTCGTTTTCTGTTTGCCTTGGGCATTCGCCATGTGGGCGAGGCTACCGCGCGTGATCTGGCCGCGCATTTCGGCAGCATGGAAAAGCTCATGAACGCCAGCCAGGACGACCTCATGGCCGTGCCCGACGTGGGGCCGGCCGTGGCCGAGGCCGTGGTGCAATTTCTGCAAGAGCCGCATAATCGTGAAGTGATTCAAGCCATGCTCGAAGAGCACGGTGTGGAACCGCAACCCGAGGCGGTTCGGCCGCAGGCTACGGCTCTGGCCGGTAAAACCTTTGTGCTCACCGGCACGCTGCCCAACTTCACCCGCGACGAAGCCGCCCAGCGCATCGTTGCGGCGGGTGGCAAAGTCACGGGTTCGGTCTCGAAGAAAACCTCATACGTGGTGGCGGGCGCCGACCCCGGCAGCAAACTGACTCGGGCCGAAACCCTGGGTGTGCCGGTGCTGGATGAGCAAGGCTTGCGCCAACTATTAGGAGAGAATTAATGCGTGGGATTTTGGGGGGCACGGGTTTTTACCGTATGTCGGGTCTGACCACCACCCGCCGTCAGGCCATGAGCACCCCCTACGGCTTGCCGTCGGGCGCCATCACTTTTGGTCGCATCGGCGACTGCGACGAGATCGCTTTTTTGCCGCGACACGGCTATGGTCACGCGATCGCGGCGCATCTCATCAATTACCGGGCCAATCTCTGGGCGCTGTTCGACATCGGCGTGCGCAAGATCATCGCGGTCTCGGCCACCGGCGGCATACGCGACGACTGCACGCCGGGCTCGGTGGTGGTGCCCGACCAAATCATCGATTACACCTGGGGCCGCGACAGCACCTATGTAGAAAGAGAAAGTGGCAAGGGCGAGGTGGTGCAGGTGGATTTGACCCTCCCTTACACCACCAGTCTGCGCGAAGAGCTGCTGAGCGCGGCCAGCCACGCGGGTGTGAAGGTGATCGACGGTGCCACCTATGGCTGCACGCAGGGTCCGCGTTTCGAGACCGCGGCCGAAACCCGCCGCATGCAGCGCGATGGCTGCGATCTGGTGGGCAACACCGGCATGCCCGAGGCGGCGCTGGCGCGCGAGCTGGGCTTGGAGTATGCGGCGCTCTGCGTGGTCACCAACCATGCGCCCGGTCTGGGCGACAGCAAGCACGGCCTGTCGTTTGAGCAGTTGAGTCGCGAAGGGCCAGTGGCCATGGACGCCGTGCAGCAGATCCTTTCCGCCTGGTGTCATCTCGACTGAAGCCCCGCCAGCAGAAAACCCAGGGCTTCAATGGGGCAAGAAGCGTAGAACTTTAATCGGGCAAAGAACGCCGGGCTTCCATCGCGCACCGAGCTTCAGTCGCGCAGAACCTGCAGCAGGTCTTCCTCGAACTGCAGTTGGCGCCGGCCGCTGCCCATGGCCGGGCCACTGATCAAGAAAGTGTCTTCGATGCGCTCGCCCAGGGTGACGACCTTGGCGGCATGCAGCGCCACGTCGTGCCGGGCGAACACCTGGGCCATGGCGTGCAGCAGGCCGGGCCGGTCGCCCGCGCTCACACTCAGCACCCAGGCCTCGCCTCGTTCGTCGGGGTGCAGCTTGATCGAAGGCGTGAGCGGGAAAGCGCGCGAACGGCGTGAAATTCGCCCCGGCGATTTTCCCTCGGTCGTGCGGGGCAGGGCCGGGCGCGTGAGCGCTTCCGTCAATTCATGCTCGAACACCGTCAGCTGCGCACGCAGCTCGCTGGGCGTGCCGGGCGCCAGTACCACGAAGCTATCGAGCGCCCAGCCGTGGCGGGTGGTATGGATGCGCGCATCCTGAATGCTCAGCTGCTTGCTTTCGAACCAGGCGCATAGCCGCACGAAAAGATCGTGCCGCTGCGGCGCGTAGATCACGAACTGCAGACTGTCGGGCGTTTCGGTGAGGCGCGCCCGCACGACCGGCTCGGGGTCGTTGACCCGGTGATAGAGGTGACGGGTGTGCCAGGCGATCTCGCTCGCCTCGTGGCGCAGAAAATACGCCACATCGAGCTGATCCCACAGCGCCTCACGGGCGTCGTCGCGCAGGCCAGCCAAACGCAGCAGATGCACCGCCTCTTTCTTGCGCTGGTTGAGCACCGCCGAGGCGGAATGCACCTGGCCGCCCAGCACGGCCAGCGCGCGCCGATAGAGGTCTTCGAGCAGTTTGCCCTTCCAGCCATTCCATACCTTGGGGCTGGTGCCGCGGATATCGGCCACGGTGAGCAGATAGAGCGCGGTGAGATATCGTTCGGAGCCCACGCGCCGGGCAAATTCGCCCACCACTTCGGGGTCGGTGATGTCTTGCTTTTGCGCCACACTTGACAGCAGCAGGTGGTAGCGCACGAGAAACACCAGCAGCTGGGTGTCTTCGCGCTCCAGGCCGTGCTGGCGGGCAAAGCGGCGCACTTCGATGGCGCCCAGTTCGGAATGGTCGCCGCCGCGTCCTTTGGCGATGTCGTGAAACAGGGCCGCGATATACAGCAGCCAGTGCCGGTCGAAGTTGGCAATGAGGTCGCTGCACAGGGGATATTCGTGAGCGTGCTCGGGCATGGTGAAGCGACGCAGATTGCGTACCACCATGAGAATGTGCTGATCGACCGTGTACACATGAAAAAGGTCGTGCTGCATCTGGCCCACGATGCGCCGGAAGGGCGGCAGATAGCGGGGCAGAATGCTCAAATCGTTCATGCGCCGCAGCTCGTGCACAATGCCGCGCGGCTGCTGAAGAATGGTAAGGAACAGCTTGCGGTGCACCGGGTTGGCGCGGAATTGCGCATCGATGCGGGTGCGGGCGTGCCAGATGGCGCGCAGCGTGCGCACCGACATGCCATGCAGCTCAGGGTGTTGCTGCATCACCAGAAACGCGCGCAGCAGCAAGGTGGGCTTGCGTTCAAAGGCGTCATCGAGCTGGATGTCGAGCTGGCCCCGACGATTCACGAAGTCTTCGTCGATCTCTTCTGCGGCCTCATTGGGCTGGCCAAAAAGGTGCTCCTCGATGTTCTGCACCAAAATCGCATTGAACTGGTTTACCACCTTGGCTGCCCAGTAATAGCGCTGCATCAGCAGTTCGCTCGGCCTGCGGCCCGCCGTGGCCTGCAGGCCGTAGGCTTGGGCGAGGGCGGCCTGGTAATCGAACAGCAGCCGATCTTCGCGGCGGCGAGTGAGCAAGTGCAGCTCGATGCGCAGGCGCTTGAAGGCCTGCTCGGCGCGGCGCAACTGGCGAGCTTCGTCGGGCGTGAGCAGGCCGTTGTCGGCCACTTGCTTCCAGCTTCGACCAAAGCCGGCGGCGCGCGCCATCCATAGAATCACCTGGAGATCACGCAAACCGCCGGGCGATTCCTTGCAATTGGGTTCGAGCGCATACGGGGTGTTGTCGTAGCGCATATGGCGGCGCTGCATCTCGAGCAGCTTGGCTCGATAGAAGGCGCGGGGGTCGAGCTGAGCGAGCAGCTCCTGGCTGAGCCGACGCACGAGGCTCCGGCTGCCGGCCAGCCAGCGCGTTTCGAGCAGGGCGGTTTCGGTGGTGATGTCGGCGCGCGCCTCGCTGAGGCATTCTTCGATGGTGCGTACACTGTGTCCGGGCTCCAGGCCGATGTCCCACAAGGCGGTAAGTAAATCCGACACGGCGGCTTCGGTTTCAGCCGTGGGCGCGCTGGGCAGCAACACCAGAATATCGATATCGGAGCCCGGGTAGAGCTCGCCCCGACCGTAGCCGCCCACCGCGGCAAGCGCCGTGCCAGCGGGCAGGGGATGACGTTGCAACAGCTGCACGATGGTGCGATCGACCAGGCGGCGCAGCCCGTGCAGCAACGAATCGGGCCTCAGGCTCTGGCGATACTTTTGGATCAGCTCCTGGCGGGCCGCCTGAAAGGCGTCGCGCACGCGAGCCAGATCGCCGTTTGGAGTTTGTGGAGAAGGACCGGTGACAGGGGCGGCGGAACTCATACGGTGCGCTCCAGGTGGAGCAGCCGCCCCATCATCAGGATGTGGCGGCTGTTTCGATGAAAGCGGGCGGTGCGGGCGTTTCGGGGCTCACGGTGAGCACCTCATAGCCGTCGGCGGTAACCCGCACGGTGTGTTCCCATTGTGCCGACAGGCTACGGTCGCGGGTGACGACAGTCCAGCCGTCGTTGAGCTGGCGGATTTCGCGTCGGCCGGCGTTAATCATGGGTTCGATGGTGAAGGTCATGCCTTCGACCAGTTTCACCCCCGTGCCGGGCCGTCCATAATGCAGCACTTGTGGGTCTTCGTGGAAATGACGCCCGATGCCGTGACCGCAGAACTCGCGCACCACCGAAAAGCCGTGTTTTTCGGCGTGGCGTTGAATCACGTGGCCCACATCGCCAAGCGTGGCGCCGGGCCGCACCTGGGCAATGCCCAGCCACATGCATTCGTAGGTGATGTCGCTCAGCCGGCGGGCCATGATCGATGACTCGCCCACTGCGAACATGCGACTGGTGTCGCCAAACCAGCCGTCTTTGATGACGGTGACATCGATGTTGAGCACATCGCCCGATTTGAGGCGCTTCTCGCCCGGAATGCCGTGACACACCACGTGGTTCACCGAGGTGCAGACCGCGCCGGGAAAGGGAGGAAAGCCGGGCGGCGCATAACCCACCGTGGCCGAAGTCACGCCCAGCTCGTGCATGCGCTGGTGGCAGAGATCGTTGAGTTCGCCGGTGGTGATGCCGGGCTTGACGTGAGGGGTGATGAAATCCAGCACGCTGGCTGCCGCCTGGCAGGCCGCGCGCATGGCTTGAAGGTCGTCGGGAGAGGTGATGATGCCCATGGGGTGATGCAATCTCCTGGTAATGATACAATTATAGGCTTTCCAAAAAACGCGTGCCGTACCCCCAAGGGTGCCGCTTTCGGTGTTGCTACGGTACAAGACCCAACCCTCGGAGTTTACCTGTCATGTCTATTTCAATGCGCGAGATGCTCGAAGCCGGAGTGCATTTTGGTCACCAGACCCGTTTCTGGAACCCCAAAATGGCCCCTTATATCTTCGGCCATCGCAACAAGATTCACATCGTCAACCTCGAACAGACGGTGGTGATGTTCGACGAAGCCATGAAGTACCTGCGCCAGCTCGCGGCTCGCGGCGGCACAGTGCTTTTCGTGGGCACCAAACGAGCAGCGCGCGAAATCGTGGCCGAAGAAGCCCAGCGCTGCGGCATGCCCTATGTGGATAACCGCTGGCTCGGCGGCATGCTCACCAACTTCAAAACCGTCAAGGCCTCCATCAAGCGTCTGAAAGAAATGGAAGCCATGCAAGAAGATGGCACTCTCGAGCGCATGACCAAAAAAGAAGCCCTGATGTTCACGCGCGAGATCGACAAGCTCAACCGCTCGATCGGCGGCATCAAGGATCTCAACGGTCTGCCCGACGCTATCTTCATGGTCGATGTCGGCTACCACAAGATCGCCGTGGCCGAAGCCAAGTCGCTGGGCATTCCGGTGGTGGCGGTGGTCGACACCAACCATTCGCCCGAGGGCATTGCCCACGTCATCCCCGGCAACGACGACTCCGCCCGTGCCATTGCGCTTTACATGCGTGGCGCGGCCGACGCCGTGATCGAAGGGCGTGAACAGGCCATCCAGGGCATCATCGAAGAAGCCACCGGCGAAGAAGCCGATCACGACGAGTTCGTGGAAGTCAGCGACAGCGAAGAAGACTGATTCGCTGCGCTGTCAGCTACCGCGCAGGGGACTCCCGCTGCGCGTCTGCGGTCCCTTGAAGGGGGCCGGAGCAAGTTTAAGAAAAGGGGGCCCCAGCGGCCCCCGCTTTTTGTCGAATTCCCATATTTCAGCCAGTCACCCGACTGGCGTATCTCCAGGAGCGAACATGGCTGCTATCACCGCTGCGATGGTCAAGGAACTGCGCGAAAAAACTGACGCGCCCATGATGGAGTGCAAAAAAGCACTCACTGAGGCCGATGGCGATTTGGCGCGCGCTGAAGAACTGCTGCGCGTCAAGCTCGGCAACAAGGCCAGCAAGGCCGCTTCGCGTGTCACCGCTGAAGGGCTGGTGGCCGTTTACGTGGCCGACGACAAAAAACTCGGCACCATCGTGGAAGTCAACTGCGAAACCGACTTCGTGGCCAAGAACGAAGACTTCATCGCCTTCGTGAACGATTTGGCTGTTAAGGTGGCCCACGAAAACCCGGCCGACCTCAACGCCCTGAACGACACCGCCATGGGCGAGGGCACGGTAGAGAGCACCCGTTCGGCTCTGGTGGGCAAGATCGGTGAGAACATCACCGTGCGCCGCTTCCAGCGCATTCAAACCGACCAGCAACTGGCTCACTACGTGCACAGTGGCCGCATCGGCGCCCTGGTGGAATTCTCGGGCGACGAAGAAACCGGTAAAGATGTCGCCATGCACGTGGCCGCCACCCGCCCGCGCGCACTCGACGCCAGCGGAGTCGATGCCGCCGACATCGAGCAAGAGCGCTCCATCGCTCAGCAAAAAGCTGCCGAGTCGGGCAAGCCTGCGGAGATCGTCAGCAAGATGGTCGAGGGCACGGTGCAGAAATTCCTGAAAGAGGTTACGCTTCTTTCGCAGCCCTTCGTCAAAGACGACAAGCAGAGCGTCGAGCAAATGCTCAAGGCGCGTAACGCCAGCGTGCAACAGTTCGTGCTGTATGTCGTGGGCGAGGGCATCGAGAAGCAATCCACCGACTTCGCCGCCGAAGTCGCTGCCCAGCAGGCGGCGGCTCGCAGCTGATGCTGTTCAGGTAATGCCGGTCGGGTGGTATTGGCTGCCCGATCGTATTGCCCCTGTTGAAGTCGCGGCCTCACGGCCGGCCCGTAGTGGCTTTTCCAGTAGCCTTCCATTCAGTTTGCGCACCCCATGACCACCACCCCCTCTCAGCCAGCCGGTTATCGGCGTATTCTTCTCAAACTGTCGGGTGAGGCCCTCATGGGCGACGACGCTTTCGGTATCAGCCGCACCACCATCATGCGCATGACCGACGAAATCGCCGAGGTGGTGCAAATGGGTGTTGAGCTCGCCATCGTGATCGGTGGCGGCAATATTTTTCGCGGCGTGGCGCCCGGTGCCCAGGGCATGGACCGCGCCACGGCCGATTACATGGGCATGATGGCCACCATCATGAATGCGCTGGCGCTGCAAGACGCACTCAAGCACCGCGACATCGATGCCCGGGTGCAGTCGGCGCTCAATATCGAGCAGGTGGTGGAGCCCTACATCCGCCCCAAGGCTTTGCGTTACCTCGAAGAAGGCAAGGTGGTGATCTTCGCCGCCGGCACCGGCAACCCCTTTTTCACCACCGACACCGCGGCCGCTCTGCGCGGCGCCGAGATGGGCGCCGAAGTGGTGCTCAAGGCCACCCGGGTCGACGGTATCTACAGTGCCGACCCCAATAAAGACCCAGCCGCCACCCGCTACAGCCGAATCAGTTTCGACGAAGTCATCATTCGTCGTCTCGAAGTCATGGACGCCACCGCTTTCGCGCTGTGCCGCGACCAGAAACTCCCCATCAAGGTTTTTTCCATCAACAAGCCGGGTGCCCTCGCTCGCGTCGTCAAGGGCGACGACGAAGGCACGCTGGTGCATGTCTGAAGGATTTCTCATGAGTGTTGCCGACGTTAGCAAAAATGCCGAGTCTCGCATGGCCAAATCGATCGAAGCCTTGCAGGCTGAGCTCGCCAAGTTGCGTACCGGCCGGGCCCATGCCGGCATCCTCGATCACGTCGAGGTGGAGTACTACGGCAGTATGGTGCCCATCAGTCAGGTGGCCAACGTCACCGTGATCGATGCCCGCACTCTGGGCGTTCAGGTTTGGGAGAAGTCTTTGGCCCAAACGGTCGACAAAGCCATTCGCGAGTCAGACCTCGGCCTCAACCCCCAGGCCGCGGGCGATGTCATTCGCGTGCCCATGCCGGCACTCACCGAAGAGCGTCGTCGCGATCTCGCCAAAGTGGTCAAGGCCGAAGGCGAAAACGCGAAAGTCGCCATTCGCAACCTGCGTCGCGATGCCAACGATCAGCTCAAGAAGCTGGTCAAAGACAAAGCCTTGTCGGAAGACGAAGAGCGTCGCGGCCAGGATGTCATCCAGAAACTCACCGACACATTCGTGGCCCGCATCGACGATATGGTGGCCAAGAAAGAAGCCGAGATCATGACGATCTGAGCCGCTGCGTCGCAACGGGCCGTTTGGCCCATATGGTTGCCACCATGACCCAGTACACCAGCTCCACCCTGGCTATTCCCGAAGCCAACCTAGTGCCCCAGCACGTTGCAATCATCATGGATGGCAATGGTCGTTGGGCCACGCGCCGACACTTGCCGCGCGTGGCGGGCCATGCGCGCGGCATGGACGCCGTGCGCTCGGTGGTGGAGGCCTGCGCCAGCGCCGGCGTAAGCTACCTCACTTTGTTTGCCTTCAGCTCCGAGAACTGGCGGCGG
>JAJUJN010000347.1 GCA_029265335.1 Alcaligenaceae bacterium | reverse complement strand
TGATGCCCATCAGCATCAATTGAAACAAGGGGTGAAAATGTGCTCCCGCACGATCCCACCGAACCGAAGCGTAGATGAGGCTGCAAACCGCCAGCACCGCCACCAGCATGAGCATCAGCACGCTGAGACGATCGGCCACCAGAATGATGCCGAAAGGCGCCGGCCAGTTCGACACCTGGTACACCTCGATGCCGCCCCCTGCTGCCAGGCGCGCCATCAGCAAACCGGCCACGACGAGCGATCCCACCGACCCAACCAAGCCCAGGCCGATCTGTACCCGGCGCTCGGGCAGCAGCAACATGAGGGCTCCCGTGATCATCGGGAGCAACACCGGCCACATCAATAAGTGATCAAACAGCCCCATCATGCGTCGGGCTCCTCACCATCGACGTGATCGGTACCGTTCAGTCCGCGCGAGACCAGCAAAACCACCAGGTAAACCCCCATCATGGCAAAGCCGATCACGATCGCCGTGAGCACCAAAGCCTGCGGCAAGGGGTCGTCGTACTGCAATAAATTGGCCAACTTACCGGCTTCCTTGATGGGCGCCTGATCGACCGAAACGCGACCCATGGCGAAGATGAAGAGATTCACGGCGTACGACACGAACGAAATGCCCAGGATGACCTGATAGGTGCGTGGTCGCAGCAGCAACCACACGCCCACGCCAGCCATCACGCCGATACCCAGCGCCAATACCAGCTCCATCAGCCCGCCTCCTCATGAACTGCAGCCTCGGCTTCGGCCATGGCCACGGCACGGTGAGTGCGCACCGACTGATGCGCCAGCGAGGTGAGAATCAGCAGGGTGGCGCCCACCACGAGCGAAAACACACCCAGATCGAAGAAAAGTGCGCTGGCGAGTGGCACCTCGCCCAGAATCGGCCATACCGGGTGGGCTGTATGCGAGGTGAGGAAGGGATAACCCAGGAACCAGGCGCCCAGGCCGGTACCGGCGGCCAGCAACAAGCCTACGCCGATCCAGCGATGCGGCTGCACCCGAGCCTGCTTCTCTACCCAGAGAGCGCCGCTCACCATATATTGCAGAATGATGGCCACCGCTACCACCAGGCCTGACACAAAACCCCCTCCGGGCAGGTTGTGCCCACGCAACAACAAATAGAGACCGATCACGATGAAAATGGGCAACACGAGCCGGGCCAATACACCAGGCCCGATCAGATAGGCGGCCTGCGAAAGATCCGAATCCGCTGCCAAGGTGGTGCGCTGCGCTTCCACACCATGCACCAGCTGCTGGGGCGGCAGGCCCTGGCTTTCGGGCGCCGGGCGGAAGCGGCGCAGGAGTGCATACACCACCAGGGCGGCAACTCCCAGAACGGTGAGTTCACCCATGGTATCGAAGCCACGGAAATCGACCAGAATCACGTTCACCACATTGGTGCCGCCGCCTTCAGAAACCGCACGCTCCAGGAAGAACGGCGAGATGCTCTGCGAGAAGTCGCGCGTGAGGATGGCGTACACCAGCACGGTGAGGCCGCCACCCGCTGCAACGGCGATGACGCCGTCCCGGCCCCGCCGTGAAAAGCGACGGACGACGCCCGGACGAATCGCGGGGTCGCGATGCATGACCGGCAGCCAGCGTAGCCCGAGAATAATGAGCACCATGGTGACCACTTCCACCATCAATTGCGTGAGCGCGAGGTCGGGCGCCGAGAACCACACAAAGGTCACACAGGTGATGAGGCCGGCGCCACCCATGAGCATGAGCGCAGCCAGCCGATGAAAACGCGCAGACCAGGCGGCTCCGAAGGTGCAAGCGGCGCCCACCACCCACATGAGCGCAAACGCCCACTCGAGCGGGGTGGTGGCCACGGCGCCGAAAGTGAGCGGGCTCACCAGGAATGGGTAGGCGCCCACCACCAGCGACACCAACACCAGCCAGAACAGTTGGGGCTGGAGCCGCTGCGTGTCGACCAAACGAAGCACCCAGTCTGCACCTGCCCCCAGCAGGTTGAGCATGCCTTCGAAAGTGGTGCGTCCGTCGAGTCGGGCCATGAGCGGGACGGTGTCGCGAGTTTTCAGCCCGGCGCGGAGGCTGCGATACAACCACCATCCCAGGGCCAGCGCCAGGGCGCTCATGAGCAAAGGCAGATTGAAGCCATGCCAGATGGCAATCGTGAACTCCGGCACAGGTGCCTGTACCACGGCTGCGCCAGCCACCTGCAACATGCCTTGTACCAGACCGGGAAATATCCCCACCACCACGCAAATCACCACCAGCACCTCGATGGGAAAGCGCATCCAGCGCGGCGGCTCGTGCGGCTGCAGGGGAAGATCGGTGGCACGTTCGCCAAAAAACACGTCGGCCACCAGCCGGATGGAATAAGCGACCGCAAGAATTCCGCCCACGGTGGCCAATACGGGCAGGCTCACCCTGACCCAATCACTGCCCTGCACGGCCACGGCTTCGGCAAAGAACATCTCTTTGGACAAGAACCCGTTGAGCAGGGGCACTCCTGCCATGGCAGCGCTACCCAGCAGCGCCAGCGTGGCGGTAACCGGCATGGCACCGACGAGCCCGCCCAGCTTGCGAATATCGCGCGTGCCGGTTTCGTGGTCGATCACGCCAGCGGTCATGAAAAGCGATGCCTTGAAAACCGCGTGATTGAGAATATGAAAGACGGCCGCGACCGCAGCCATCGAACTATTCAAGCCCAACAGCAGGGTAATCAGGCCCAGATGGCTGATGGTGGAATACGCCAGAAGACCTTTGAGATCGCTCTGGAAGATGGCAACGTATGCGCCCAGCAGCAAGGTGAGCAAACCGGTGCCGGTGACCACCCAGAACCACGTTTCGGTACCAGCGAGCACCGGCCACAGCCGGGCCAGTAAAAACACACCCGCCTTGACCATGGTGGCCGAATGGAGATAGGCCGAGACGGGGGTGGGCGCGGCCATGGCTCGCGGCAACCAAAAATGAAAGGGAAACTGCGCGCTCTTGGTAAAGG
>JAJUJN010000152.1 GCA_029265335.1 Alcaligenaceae bacterium | reverse complement strand
TGGCCGGCAGCCGTGCTCTGGCCAGTGGTCTGGAAGACCTGGCGCGCACAGTACGACTGCTCGATGAAGCGCGTCGCGGCATGATCGCCACCTTGCTTTCGGCCCTGGTGGCCTGCGCGGTCATGTTGGGAGTTTTGGCGCTGGTGCCGCTCGCGACTGTGCCTTCGCTGCAACAGACCTTTCGCATGGTGCCGGAGGAGTATCTGGGCGTGCATACCAGACGTTTGTACGCCTTGGCCGCAACGCTCGAAGTCCATTGGCCGTGGGTGCTGGGCCTGGGCGCGCTCATCGTGGTGCTGGTGGTGGTGTCGTTGCCAAATTACACGGGGCCAGGGCGACATTGGCTCGATCGCCGCTCGATCTGGCGACTCTACCGCGACTTCCACAGCATTCGATTCCTGGCCTTGCTCACGGGGCTGCTGCGTCCACGAGGCGGTGCCGGGATGTCGCTGCGTGACGCTTTGCTGGCGCAGTGGGCGGGAGCTAACCGTTGGCTGCGCTCGCATCTGCAAGGCATGGTCGAGCGGGTGGACGACGGTGTGTCGGGCGCGGAGGTGTTCGCCACCGGCCTGTTGGACCGCGACATCTATGGCTTTTTGAGCGACATGGTGGAGGTGCATGGCATCGACGAAGCCGTGGCCCGCACCGGCACCCGCATCGAGCAGCAATGGTTGGGCAGCTTGTTGCGCCGCGCTACCCGATTGCGTTGGTTCTTGCTCGGAGTGGCAGTGGTCACGGTACTTGCCCTGATGTTCTGGCATTACGCCGTGATCGATGAACTGCGCCGTGCCATGCAGGCGGTGTTTGCTGCCGGTTGAGTTTGGTCCGTGAGGCCATCCGGGCCAACGGTTTCTCGCTTTGTTACTTCGGAGATTGATCATGATGTCACCCCTTCCAGCCCCAGCGCCAGCACCACTGCCGATGTCCCGCCCGGTATCCCACAAAAGCTTCGGCCGCCGCTGGCGCTTTCCGCCACCCTCGCGACAGAGTGTCTCGGGCTTCAGCCTGGTAGAAGTTTCCATTGTCACGGCCATCATTCTCATCATTTCCATCATCGGAATTCCAGCGATCAATAGCTACGTGATCGAGAACAAAGTGCCCGAAGTGGCTGGCGAGTTGCAGCGCTATGTGGCTCGCACCAAGGCCAACGCCCAGGGCACCAGCAACCCCTATGCGGCGATCGACACCGAGAACCTGGCGCGCGCGCTCCGCACTTCGAGCGTAGTGTCGGTCGATGCCAGCACGTTCGCCCGCGTGGCTCATGGGCTGGGTGGCAACGGCACCACCACCGGTCTTATCGCCGTGGCTCCGGCCGAGTCGGGAGCCGCGTTCACGCTCACGCTCGATGCTGTGAATGACGCGGCGTGTCCTGCGCTGGCGTCTCTGATGCAGCGAGTGGCAGAGCGCATCGAAATCACAGGCGACAGCAATGCCGTGGTGAAAGACGCCATGGCTGCGAGCCCGCTCGCTTATTCACCCATGAATACGCAGGCCGCGTGTCGGGGCGGAGACAGCAATACCTTTGCTTTCACCGTTTGGTGAGTGGGATGCGACCCTTATTGACACGGGTGCGCGGCTTCACGCTCCTCGAGCTCACCTTTGTGGGTTTGCTGATGATGCTGGGTGCAGTGTGGCTGGCCAACCGTACTCAGAACGAGCTTGAAGACGATGCTGCGCGGGCCACGGGAGCGCTTTTTCTCACCGTGAGAGGCGCCGTGCAGGCCGCGTTGGTGCGGCACTTCGACGCGCTCGCTGGCTATCCGTCCCCGGCCGTGCCGCGTGCGGAGCTGCCCGTGCATTTCCAGGGCGAGCCACCCTGGGATTTCTCGGCCCAGCGATTGCAGATCGCCGACCCCGATGGGGTCGCCGCTACCTTACCCGCTGCGGTGCAGGTGGGCTCGACGTTGGCGGGCGAAGTACGGATCAGAGTGGAACGTATTGGTAGCTGTCCTGGGGAAGATTGCCAGCTTCGCGCCATCGTCTATGGATCGGAGCCTTTGCGGCAGACCGGGGCGAGCGGTCATAGTGCTGTGTTGGTTGGCAGTTTCATGCTCGCCACCCAGGGCTACGGCGGGCACGCCCCGCCGGGTCACCCGGAACGTGTCAGGGGAGCGTTGTTCGATGTCGCCAACCCCCTGGGCGCAGTACCAGGAATGGTAGCCGTCACGGCCGACCTTGAAACCACCCCGTTTCACCAGTTTGTCCGTCAGGGAGACCGACGCGAAGTGTGGTTGCAGAATGCCTTGCATGTCGAAGGCGAGATCGACACGGCCACGGGCCTGAGTTGGAATACGGCAGTAGTTCCCGGCGATATCTGCAGTTCCGACGGGCGCTATGCGCGTACGGCGCGCGGCACCCTCGGCGTGTGCCTGACGGGAATCTGGTTTGAGCTCGATCGCTACGTGGTGCAGGGTCGTCAGGGCAACCTTGCCGATGGCGACCCAGTACCCCAGCCTTCGTGTCCGGGTGGTACCCAGGCCTTTGTGGAGGTGGCCCTGCAGGACGTCGACGTGGCCTTGCGCGGTGCCGACATCGATGTGCGCGGCCAGGTCAGCGGCAGCCTCACAGGCAGTGGGTCGGCTGACGCCTCTGGCGCCGTCACGATTTCCGGCAGCTTCAGTGGCGATCTTGCCAGCACGGCGGCCAGTCGTATCGACGTCGTGCAGACCGTGGCGCTGCAAGGCGGGCGCGTTCGCCTCGCGGGCGGCGGCCCCGCGGCCAGGGCGTATGCGGTGTACGGCTGCATTCAGGGCGCGGGAGGGTGATATGGCCAAGGTGATTCGATGTCTGGTCGGCGCCTCGTGTCTTTCGCTTGGCCTGGCAGCACCGCCAGTGCATTCGGTGGCGCCGTGGGCTGAGTTGCTGCAGGAGAGTAGAACGGCCCGAACCAGCCTTGCACCCGGCCGCGTTCACGATTGCCTGAATCGGGCCGCGCGGCATTTCAAGCTGCCTTCACTACTGCTGCGTGCCATCGCTCAAACGGAATCCGGGGGCGACCCCAAGGCGGTGAACCGGGCCAATCGCAACGGCAGTTACGACGTTGGGCTCATGCAGATCAATTCCAGCTGGCTGCCCACCTTGGCTCAGTGGAAAGTCGCAGAAAAAGACTTGTACGACCCGTGTATATCGGCGTATGTTGGAGCGTGGATTTTGGCGGACAATATGGCCAGATTGGGTCCGGTGTGGCGTGCGGTCGGCGCCTATAATGCGCGTACACCAAGCTTACAATTGCGCTACGTGAAGCGGGTGCAAAAGCAGCTCGAGATTCTCAGCAGAAATCAAGCACTCACGCGCAACCCAGCCGCGGCCCAACTGCCAGCCGCTCAGCCGCCCCAAGCCACTCGCACACCAGACTTTCGTGTCCGTCCCGAACCCTCCGGCGCCTCTCCCTGACGTTCATTGGTAAAATGCGCCCGAACTCTCGATTTGGCGCGTCGCTCCCAGCGCGCTGCCGCGTCCCCACTTTGTAACAGGAGCACGCCATGGCCCTCGTGTCTATGCGTCAGTTGCTGGACCATGCCGCCGAACACGGTTACGGCATCCCGGCTTTCAACGTCAACAACCTGGAGCAGGTGCAGGCCATCATGGAGGCCGCCAAGGCCACCAACAGCCCCGTCATCATGCAAGCCTCTGCAGGCGCTCGCAAATATGCCGGAGAAAGCTTTCTCAAGGCGCTCTTTCATACTGCAGTCGAAACCTATCCCGAAATCCCCGTGGTCATGCACCAAGATCACGGCCAGTCGCCCGAAGTTTGCCGCGGCGCCATCGATCTCGGCTTCTCCAGCGTGATGATGGATGGCTCGCTGCGTGAAGACGGCAAAACCATCGCCGAATACGAATACAACGTGGAAGTCACCCGGCGCGTGGTCGATATGGCGCACGTTTTGGGCATCACGGTTGAAGGTGAGCTAGGTTGCCTGGGTTCGCTCGAAACCATGCGTGGCGACAAAGAAGACGGTCACGGCGCCGATGGCACGCTCACGCGCGAGCAGCTGCTTACCGACCCTGAACAGGCTGCCGACTTCGTCAAGCGCACCCAGATCGACGCCCTGGCCATCGCCATCGGCACCAGCCACGGCGCCTACAAGTTCACTCGCAAGCCTACTGGCGACATCCTTGCCATCGACCGCGTGAAAGAAATCCACCGCCGCATTCCCAACACGCACCTGGTCATGCATGGCAGCTCGAGCGTTCCGCAAGACCTCCTCGACGCCATCCGCCAGTATGGCGGCGACATGCGAGAAACCTACGGTGTGCCCATCGAGGAAATCCAGGAAGCCATTCGGCACGGTGTGCGCAAGGTCAACATCGACACCGACATCCGCTTGGCCATGACCGCTGCCATCCGTCGATTCATGGCCGAGAACCCCAGCAAGTTCGACCCCCGTGAATACCTCAAGCCGGCGCGAGAAGCAGCCAAAAAGGTCTGCATCCAACGCTACGAGCAATTGGGCACCGCGGGCAACGCCGACAAAATCAAGCCTATTCCTTTGTCCAAAATGGCCGAGCGCTACGCGTCCGGCGATTTGGCGCAGGTGGTCGCCTGAGGCGTATGGTGTGAGCCAGGCGCTCTACCAATCCACCATCAAATCCTTGCCGCTGCTCGCGCGCGGCAAGGTGCGCGACATCTACGCGGTGGGCGCCGATAAGTTGCTCATCGTTACCACCGATAGGCTTTCCGCCTTCGACGTGGTGCTCGCCGATCCCATTCCGGGCAAGGGCGCAGTGCTCACCGGGCTCACGCAGTTCTGGCTCGAGCGACTGGCGCACGTGATGCCCAATCACAGCACCGACACCGCGGCTGAAGACGTGGTGGCGCCCGATGAACGCGATCAGGTGGCCAACCGCGCGGTAGTAGTCAAGCGCCTGCAGCCCGTGCTGATCGAGGCGGTGGTGCGGGGCTACCTCATCGGTTCAGGTTGGGCCAGTTATCAGGCGACTGGCAGGGTTTGTGGTATTGCCTTGCCAGCAGGCCTGCAGCAGGCCCAGGCTCTGCCAACCGCGATATTCACACCTGCGGCCAAGGCCGAATTGGGCGAACACGACGAAAATATCGAATTTTCGGCCGTGCAAAGTCTGGTCGGAGAGAGCAGGGCAGCAGAAATTCGCGATCTATCGTTACAGCTGTACAGCGAGGCTGCCAGTTATGCCCGCGAGCGCGGCATCATCATTGCCGACACCAAGTTCGAGTTCGGGCTCGATTCTGCTGGCCGCCTCTATCTCATGGACGAGGTGCTCACCCCCGATTCCTCTCGGTTTTGGCCCGCCAGCCAATATCGGCCGGGCACCAGCCCACCCTCGTACGATAAACAATACGTGCGCGATTGGCTCGAGCAGCAACCGTGGGATAAAACCGCACCAGCGCCTGCGTTGCCGGCCGAAGTCATCGGTCGTACCGCCGCCAAGTATCGCGAAGCCTTTGAGGCGCTTACCGGGCGCACAGCGCCGGTTTAGCGTGTTCGATGTCGCCGGCCCGAATGGCGGTGCCGGCGAGTAGAGGTTGCAGCGGGTTGCGGCGCCAGCGGCGCCGATCCGGAAGGAAGCAGAGAGTGCCCGTGCCTATTGGCAAGCCCGCT
>JAJUJN010000541.1 GCA_029265335.1 Alcaligenaceae bacterium | reverse complement strand
CGCGCGGGTCGAGCCCGTTGGCGATAGCATCCAGGTCGTCGAGCAAGCGTCGTCGCATCATCACGATGCCCACATCGCTGGCCCCTAGCGATTCATCGGTGCGATCAGCGATAGGGCCCTGGCTGATCCACGCAGCGATGTCCTGGTTGCCCAGATGGCTTGTGATGAGCTCACCGCTTTCGTCGTAGAGCGGCGCGTGCCACGTGGGGATCTTCTCTTGAACAAAGGGCTCACGCTCGCGCGGCACTCGCAGATGCGCCCAGATGATGTAGCGCGTCGTTTCATCGTCGATCGGCACCTTCCATTCAAAGTGATGGCCAAAGTACCAACCGTTGGGCCAGAGAATTGCCCTGCCGATTTTCCACAAGGGTGTTTGAGTGTCGCCGCCTTCGCGATAGCGGCGCGACAGCAGACCCCACGGCGCGTCTTCCACCTGCATCTGCAGGGTGCGGGGCGAACTCGGCCCCAAATCACCCGCCTGGCGCTGCGGGGTGTTGTTGTGCAACCATTCGAAGTGCACCGGATCTACGGCGTTTTCCTGACACTGCAACCAGTTGCAGGGCACATCGACAATCGCCACCTGGGCAAAGGTGTTTTGCCAATGGAAGGCTTCCCAATCGGGTAATTGGGGGGCGGGCTCGGGGCCAAGGTAGGCCCAGACCAAACCGGCTTTCTCCTTCACTGGGTAACCCGCCAGTTGCCGAACAGGCGGGGCCACATCAGGACGGGTGGTTTGGTCGAAGGGGCGATCGGTGCATTCACCGTTCAAGTTGTAATGCCAGCCGTGGTACGCGCAGCGTATTCCTTCGTCGGCAACGAAACCAAAGCTGAGGTCGGCGCCCCGATGCACACATTTGCGCCCGATCAGGCCAAGTTGGCCCTGCAGCGTGCGAAAAAGCACCAGATCTTCGCCCATGAGCCTCAACGGCAGTACTGGCTTGCGCTCCAGCTCCGAAACGCCCGCCACGGGATGCCAGTAGCGACGCATCAAGTCGCCCATGGGCGTGCCAGGCCCCACGCGTGTGAGTCGACGATTCTGTTCTGCCGTGATCATGGAGATTTGCCCTCAGCACAATCTGGTCGTTTTTCT
>JAJUJN010000313.1 GCA_029265335.1 Alcaligenaceae bacterium | reverse complement strand
CGAAAAGCGGGGATCGAATCGGCTCTGTCGCCCCACGTGTTGCGGCATGCGTTTGCCACTCATTTGCTCAATCACGGCGCCGATCTGCGGGTGGTGCAGCTTCTGTTGGGGCATGCCGACATTTCCACCACACAAATTTACACGCATGTGGCGCGCGAGCGACTCAAACAGTTGCATTCACGCCACCATCCGCGGGCCTGATGTGGGCCTTCTGCCTTTGAGCGCCTAGAATCAAGACGCGTCGTTGTGGCGCAATACGCCTGAAGCTCTGCGCCCAACCCTTCGATCAGCGGCCCTCTGTCGGGCAAAACAGGAGACCTCACCATGACCTCGTCCAATCTCGATGACAGTGGCAAGCTGGTACTGCGGCTGAGCCTTGGCATCATCGTATTGTTGCATGGCATCGGCAAGCTTGTTGGTGGAATAGGCGGTATCGAAGCGATGTTGCTGGCGCGGGGCATGCCCGCCTTCTTCGCCTGGGGGGTGTATGTGGGCGAAATTCTCGCGCCGCTGCTGGTGATTTTGGGTGTTTACACGCGCGTAGGGGGCGTGTTGATTGTCATCAATATGCTGGTGGCGATCGCCTTGGTGCATGTCGACGAGATCTTGGTGTTGAACAACAACGGCGCCTGGGCCCTGGAGCTTCAGGGCCTGATGCTGTTCGGCGCGGTTGCCGTGGCCTTGCTTGGTGCCGGCCGTTTCAGCGTCGGTGGCCGTCACGGCCCCATGAACTGAGCGGCCTCAGTGGCCATGCCCTCGCCGGGTGAGGGCAAAGGCCAGGATCGCGAGCAGGGCCGTGACCATCATGGTCCATACCAGCGGCCATACTGTACTGCCCATGATGGCGCCCACGAAGGGCGCCATGAGTGCGCCCAGACCGATTTGCAAACTACCGGCAAGTCCCGATGCAGCTCCCGCCGCGTCGGGGCGCACGCTCACGGTAGCCGCGATGGTGCCGGGCATTACCAAGCCGTTGGCCATGCCCACGACGAACATAGGGCCGAACAGCACCAGGGGGTGGTTGCCGCCCATACCAAAGAGGATGGCCATCACCAGCAAGGAAAGTGGCGAGAGCGTCAGGCCCATGCGAATGATCCGGTTGCCGCCGAGCCGTTTGCCGAAACGTGCCGAGATGAAGTTGCCCACGATATAGCCGAAAGCCACCACGCCGAAGTAAATGCCGTACTCCACCGGGCCGCGTCCCATGAGCTCGATCACCACGTAGGCGCCGCCGGCAATGAAGGCGTAGAAGACGCCTGACGTGAAGCTGGTGGTAAGGGCGTAGCCCCAAAAGGCGCGCGAGGTAAGCAACCAGGCATAGCCCGAGAGCAGCGAGGGGGCAGCCATGGCCTCGCCAGCCGCTTGTTGCCGGAGACGAGGCACGGTTTCTTGCAAGAGGCGATGCACCATGATCCACGTGGCGATACCGAACAGGGTAAGAAAGGCGAATGCCGAGCGCCAACCGAACACGCCTTCGAGCAAGCCACCGATCGTGGGGGCGAGCATGGGGCCCACCGCCATGCCCATGGTCACATAACCAATCATGCTGGCGGCTTCTTGGCGGTCGTAGAGGTCGCGCACAATCGCCCGGCTGAGCGTGATGCCGGCACACCCGCCCAGCCCCTGAATCACGCGCCCGATGTTCAGCCAGGCGGCATCAGGCGCCAGCATGCAGAAAACCGACCCCACCACGAACATGGCGAGACCACCCAGCAGGATGGGGCGGCGCCCGAAGCGGTCGGACAAGGGCCCCACAAACAGTTGACCCACAGCCACCGCAGCCAGATATACCGACAGGCTCACCTGGATGGTGGCGTAGTCGACCGACAGGGCGCGCGCCATGGCCGGCATGGACGGCAGGTAAAGGTTGATTCCCAGCGGGCTGATGGCAGCCACGATGGTGAGCATGCCAACAAAGATCCAGGGTGTTTTCATCAGCGAGTGAGTCGATAAGTGGTCCAGGCGGCCAGCGATGAGGCCAGCATGACGATAAGGAGAGGCCAGGCCGTGGTGTTGAGCAGCCAGCCCACCAGCGGTGCCACCAGGGCAGCAAAGCCGATCTGCAGACTGCCCGCAAGCCCCGAAGCCGCTCCGGCCACGCGTGGCATCACGCTCACCACACCGGCAATGGCGCTGGGCAACACCAGGCCGTTACTCAAAGCCACGAAGCCCATGGGTACGAACAAGGTCAGCGGATGTTGCCAGGTCACACCGAAAGCCAACACCAGCACAATGACGGCGAGCACGTTGCAAGTAGAGCCGACCAAAATCATGCGATGGGGGCCGAACTTAGCGGCGTAGCGTCCCGACAGAAAATTACCGACCACATAGCCGATGGTGACGGCGCCGAAATAAAGGCCGTATTCCAGAGGGCTGCGGCCCAGGAGCTCGATCACCACGTAGGCGGCTCCGGCCACGAAGGAAAAGAACACGCCCGAAGAAAACGCTGCGGTGAGTGCATACCCCCAGAATGAGGGCGACAGAAGCAGTTCGCCATATTGGCGCATCAGGCCGCTCGCGGCTGGCGCTTGAGGCGTGGTGGCGCCGTGGACGGCGGCGTCGTGCAGATAGGGATTGGTTTCGCGCAGCCGCGCCCAGGCCCAGATCGTGACCGGCAAGGCAAACAGCACCAGGAAGACAAACGACGCGCGCCAGCCATACCATTCCTGCAGCAGCCCCCCAAAGGCTGGGGCAAGCATGGGGGCGACCGACATGCCCATGGTGACATAGCCGATCATGCTCGCGGCCTGACGAGTGTCGTAGAGGTCGCGCACAATGGTGCGGCTCAAGGTGAGGCCAGCGCAGCCGCCCACCGCCTGTATCACACGGCCTACGTTGAGCCATACGATGGAGTCGGCCAGGGCGCACCACAACGCGCCCAGCATGTACAAGACCAGCCCCACCAACAGGATGGGTCGACGCCCGAAACGGTCTGACAACGGCCCGATCACCAACTGACCGAGAGCCACGGCGGCCAGATACACCGAGAGCGTGAGCTGAATCGTGGCGTAATCCACACCCAGATCGTGCGCCATGCCGGGCATGGACGGCAGATACACGTTGATGCCCATAGGGCTCACGGCTGCCACGAACACGAGCAATAAAATGAAACGGCGCCGCGACGCAGTGGATTCTGAGTCGGACGCCGACGAGGGTGCGGCGGATGAGTTCATGTGTGAGATTCGCGGGCCAAGCGGATGACGCACCGAGCGAGGTTACCGACGGTGACCCCATGATTATGACATTGTTGTCTCGTGCGATTCGGTGGTTTGCCGCAGAAGCGGCACTGTGCGGCTCGTATAATCAAAGGT
>JAJUJN010000015.1 GCA_029265335.1 Alcaligenaceae bacterium | reverse complement strand
GCTTGCGGATGAGGCCGCGCTTCACCAGGGCCTGCGCGGAACGGCTGGCCTGAGCCTTGTCGAGGTTGGCCGCGCGAGCCAGATCATTCACTGACAGGGGTGCGAAGCAACCGATGGCGGCCAGCGCCCTACCCTCGCCCAGCGGTAGCCCACACACTTCCAAATAGGCGCGGGTGCTGTCGCGATCGGTCAGTTTGTTGACGCGATGCAGGCGATAAGTGAGAAAGTGCTCAAGCGCGATTGAAGGGCATCTGGATGCGGCCTCGTCTGCCCGACTCACGCTCGCATGAACGCGATGTGGATCAAGCGTCACATGCTGCCTCGGCCTGTTGGATGAGCGCCTGCACTTCGGCCAGGTTGTCGTGACGGGTGATCATGGAAAGGCACAAAGCCGCCAGCAGCAGCGGCGAGCGCGTTTCACCTACCCGGCTCATGGCCTCGCACAGCGATGAGTAAGCGAGGTCGATTTCTTCAGACGTCATGCATGGGCTCCTGGAAGTGAGTTCCGACGACTGCCGGATAATACGGCGCCAACGCGCCACCTGCCGCCGCCACAGCTTGCGCGGCGTGCCAGCGACCCATCACGTAACCATCGGGGCGCAACAGCAACACGCGCGGCTCATCGATTCCGTAACGAGCTTGTAGCACGGCGTGGTCGACCGACCAGGCGTCGTGGCCAGAACCGATCGCCAGCAAGGCCGGCGCCGGTAAGCCTCGCTCGTCGTGCGCCGAGGCGGCGACCAGTTGCTCCAGCGCCTGCCGGGTGGAATCATCCACCTCCACCGCCAGCAACACAAAGCCTTTGCCAAACCATTCCGACAGATGACGGGTTTCGTCGGCGCGTTGCATTTGCAGCTCGGGCGCCGGCTGACCGGGCGCCGCTCCGGGCCCGTCGGCCTCGGCCCCATCGGCGAGGTTGAGCGATGAACCGTCGTAAGAGATCGGCGAAGTTTGACGCGGATTGATGAGCGAACGCACGGTGGGGTCGACCAGCGCCAGGCGCAAGGTGGCTTCGCGCATCAATTGGTAGGCAAAAGTGGGAGGCGCCATGAACTCGGTACTCTTGGCGCCGTAGGCGATGTTCTGCCTGGTGGCGTGCACGCGCTCCACGCTGAAGCTGTCGAGCAAGGTATGCGGCGCATTACCGCGCAACACCCAGGCGAGCTTCCAGGCGAGGTTGCCGGCGTCGTCCAGCCCCGAGTTGAGCCCTCGAACGCCGAAAATCGGCACCAGATGGCCAGCATCACCCACGAACAGCACCCGATCGTGCCGATAGTCGTTCAAGGTGAGGCATTTGGCGTTGTAGAGCGAAATCCACAAAGGCTTCCAGGGCGCATCTTCGCCGATCATTTCGAGATGGCTCTGCACCCTCGGCAGCACATTCTCGGGCTTCACGGCTTCGGCCGGGTCTTCGTCGTCACGAATCTGGTAATCGATACGCCACACGTTGCCGGGCTGCCGGTGCATGAGAATCGTGGAGCCGGGGTTGGAAGGCGGGTCGAACCAAGCCAGGCGCTCGGTGGGTCGCTGCGACTCCTGCTCGATATCCACGATCACGTAGCGACCATCGTACTGCATGCCCTCGAGCGTAAGCCCGAGCAGATCGCGCACGGTACTCCGCCCGCCATCGGCCGCTACCAACCATTGCGCCTGAATCTGGTGACTGCCGCCGGCATGATCGAAATGCACCGTGACCCCGGCCGGCCCTTGCTCCACGTTACTGACCCGCGCCCCCCAGACCACCTGAGCCACCTCGGGACGACGTTGCATGGCCTGATGCGCGAATTCTTCGATGTAATACTGCTGAATATTCACCATGGGGTCGAAGCGCTGGGTGGGATCGTGCGGCATTTCAAAGCGCAGCACTTCCTGGTCGCGATAGTAGCTGCGGCCCGCCGTCCAACCCAGGCCCGTGGCCGTCACGGCCTCTTCAGCGCCGCACCATCCCAGTATCTCCAGCGAACGCCGAGAAATACAAATGGCCCGGCTGCCTTCGCAATAGCCTTCGTCGGCCTCCAGCACCACGTTGGCAATACCGTATTCGGTCAGCAATGCCGACATCACCAGCCCCACCGGGCCACCGCCCGCAATTACTACGGGTACTTCAGCAGGTAACGCGACCTGATTCATCGTCGCCTCTTATTGGTTGCGTCATCAAATATTTCGCCATCGTACGCCGAATTAATTGATGATGCAACGACTTTTGATCTTTCGGTTCGGCGAAATAAAAGCCCGGCCAGACCCGCCAAGCGGGCCCGTGCCGGGCTGGGAAAGCTCGAAAGATCGTTACTTGGAACTGCGGGCTGCGTTCTCGATGGCGCGGCCGCCGGACTCGATGTCTTGTCCGGCGCCGGCGATGGTATTGCAACCCGCCGTCAGGGCGCTGGCGCCCACCAGCATCGCCAAAATCAATTTTTGCAACATGATATTGCTCCTGCAAAAGGCCTACTTGGCCGATTCTTCTTGAAAGCGCTTGTAGCCCTGTTCGATCTCGGCGCGTGCCGCATCGGCGTTGACCCAGCCGGTCACCTTTGCCCACTTGCCTTTTTCGAGGTCTTTGTAGTGCTCGAAGAAGTGCTGAATACGCTGCAGGTCGAGTTCGGGCAGATCGGAGAGATCCTGGATATGGCCGTAGTTGGGCAGCAACTTGGCCACCGGCACTGCCAACACCTTGGCATCGCCGCCGGCTTCGTCTTCCATTTGCAGCATAGCTACCGCCCGGCAGCGCACCACGGCGCCAGGCATGACCGGGAACGGCGCCAGCACCAGCACGTCGCAGGGGTCGCCGTCGTCGGACAGGGTTTGAGGCACAAAACCGTAGTTGCACGGGTAATGCATGGCGGTGGTCATGAAGCGGTCGACCATCAGAGCGCCTGACTGTTTATCGACTTCGTATTTGACCGGGTCGGCGGTCATGGGGATTTCGATGATGACATTGAATTCGTTCGGCAAATCGCTGCCGGCGTCGACGTTGAGCAAGCCCATGCGTGGTCCTTCTGATGTGAGTAAAGCGATACGGTAGGTGGAACGGCGAAAACTCAGGGGGTTTTTGGCGAGCCGGCGTTGGCTGAGGGCCGCGACTCGCTGTTGGAGCCTTCGTTGGCGGGCTCCGCTGAAGAGGATTTTGACGCGACAGCTGCCGGTGCGGAAGCCCCCTCGCTGGATTGGTGTTCTGGCCCGTCGTCGATGCGCGGCGGCACGTCGGCAGCGCCCCAGGTGTCGTCGGCCTCATGTACGTGTGAGCCGATGTTGGCGCTGGGCGCGACCCGATCTTCGGCGAGGTCGAGGTCGATCACCTCGGCGTCGGCGCGTGCCGGATCGGCATGGGTTTGGGCCACAGGCAGCACCCTGGAGCGTTTGGGCGGCTCGCCCAGCTCCACATCGAGGGCTGTGGCCTGACGCCAATGGGTGCTCGCCTCGGCGTGACGGCCCAGGTGATCGTAGAGTGTGCCCAGCAGCGCGTGCGTGCGCGGATCGTCGGCCTCTTGCAAGCTGCGTTGGAGATAGGTGCTGGCCGGCCCCCAGAGCTCGCCACGCAGGCACAGACGGCCAAGGGTGCGCAAGAGGTCGGCATTGTGGGGCTGTCGCTGCAGCCAGGTTTCTGCACGTTGCAGGCGTGGCCCCACCTCGCTGGCGTCGCACTGCGAGTAGGCCGACAACAAGCGGGGATCGAGTTCAGTTTCGAGCGCCTGCTGCAAAATCTGTCTCACCATTTGGGGCTGTTCGGCGAACACCCGAGCGGCTGTTAGCGCCACATCGGGAATCAGGCGCTCGGGAGCTTTGAGCCGTTTCCAGATGGCCTGGGCTTCGTTCTCGTCGGCCGCGCTGGCGAGGTAGCCCGCGGCGGCCTGAGCCAATGCGGCGTCGAGACCACCCTGACCGTCGTGGTGACGCTGCAGGCTGCGGGCCTGGCGCAAGGCCACTTCCCAGTGGCCCAGAGCCAAGTGGGTTTTGAGCGCCAGACGCTGCAGATGGACATGGCGCGAGTTCGACGCCTGCACCTCGGCCAGCCAGCTGGCGGCCGCTTCGGGGCGACCCTGAGTGAGCATCAGGTCGGCCGCCGTGCAGGCAACCGCCAGCCGCAGCCCCGCGTCGTGGCGTGCACTGCGACGAGCGTCTTCCAAGGCGGTGTCGACCACGGTCGCATCATTCACGGCGAGCGCAGTGCGGGCTACGCCGAGCTGGGCAAGGGTGTTGCGCGTGGCGTCAGACGACGCGTCGGTAACGGCCAGGAAGTCTTCGCGCGATTTCACATAATGACCTTGAAGCAGGCGTATCCAGCCTTGCTCGAGCCGTTGATGTTCGCGTACGAGCTGGCGTTGCGCACGCCAGGCTCGCCAGCGCGGGGCCAAGCCGAAGGTCCAGCCGCTGAGCCGCAACAGCAGGTGCAGCAGCACGAAAGCTGCCACCACCACGATGACGGCAAACACCAGGCTGATTTCGATGCGCCATGGCGGTACCACGAGCACCAGATTGCCGGTGTAGTCGTGCACCAGTATGGCAATGGCAACAGCCAGGCCGAAAAGAAGAAGCGTCCAGATCCAGGCGCGCATAGAATTCAACCCTCAATGCTCAAGGCGTCGGGGCGCGCGGGCGCGTTGGATTCGATTTGCACCTGCAGGCTGCGCACCGCCTTGAGGCTGCCAGAGAGACTGGGTAGTTCGGGCGCCGGCTCGAGCGCCAGCAACTCGTCCAGACCCGAGAGCAGGCGTCGCGTGATGGGCGAGCCGGGCTCCCCATAATGTGCCACGGCCTCACGCACGGCGGTGAGATCACTCTGCCACAGAGAGTTCACCTGCTGGAGCAAGGCCATGCGCGCTTCGATGAGGCGCAGCTCGAGGTTGGCACGCAGAATTTCGCCTTGTTCGGCCGACAGCATCAACGCGTCGGGTGATTCTACGCGCTGCACTTGCACCAGACGACGCAATTCATTCCAGGCCGATTCGCCGGTGCGCTCGGCCCAGGCTTGGGAGCGCGCCCAGGCTTGCTCCCACCACTGCCCCTCTTCTTGCGCATCGGCCGAGCTGTCGGCGGTGTGAGCGTGGGCTGAGGGGGTGCTGGCGGATTCAGTACCGTGACTGCTGCCCGAGGGATCGGCGCCAGCGGGTTGAACCGCTGCAGCATCGGCTGGCGTGGCTTCACCCAAACCAGGGGCCACCAAAGGAAAACGCCGCACATCGGCAATCAGATCGTCGATCTGCTCGACCACGGCCGACGGATCGTGAAAGGGCAAGGCCTGTAACTGCTTGAGATCGCGAGCCACAGCCTGGCGGACGCCGCGGAACATGGGTCGGTCGTTCTGCGCCAGACGCGCCTCGATGAATTGCAAGGCGGCAATGGCGCTCGGCACGCGGCCTGCCAGATGCAGCTGCTCACGGGCGAGCAACAGGCTTTGTTCGACATCTACCAACAGAGATTCGTCTTGGCCCACCACCAGTTCGCGCCACGCCTGATCGAGGGCCTGCTGCTGTTCGGCAGTGCTGCGAGTGAGGTCGGCGAGCTCGTTGAGACGACGATCGAAACCCTGCACCATGTTCTGCGCCTGCTCTGCCTGCTGCTGAGCCGATTGAGCATGGGCGGCGGCAGTGTCGAGCCGCCGCGAGGCTTCGCGACCGAAGTCGTCGAGTTGCTGCTGCTGATGTCGCAGCGCAGCAGCGAGGGCAACAATCACGATGACCGCCACAACCAGGCCGGCCACCAGCCAGCGCGAGAGCGCGTTACGGCGTTCGCCGGCACGCTCCTCGAGCGAGATGGCAGTTTGCTGCTGGTCGGGCGATGGCTCTGCAGCCTGTTCCGAAGCGTCGGACGGGGTGGGCTTGGTGTCGGTCATGTCGGGATTCTAATTGACGAACGCGGCCAGCACGGCTTGATCGTGAGAAACGCATACTTGTATCACAAGCTCGGGATGCCGCTGGACTGCCTGTGAGGCCAAGCCGCTATCTGTGGCGAGGCCACCACGTTGAGCGTACTCCATTACGGCCATGGCGATGCGCGGATGGGTCACGATGATGCGTTGCCCACGCCAACACGCGACCAAATCTTGCAGCCCGCGCTGGTTCACGACCGCCGCAACACCTTCGCTGCTGGTGAAGAGCCAATCGATGCGGCGCCCGCGAGCCGTGTCTTCGGCCAGGCGGTGCCAATGTGAATGGGGCCAAACGGCAGACGTACGCTCATAAGCGCTGTGCAACGTGACTTGCGTACCCTGCTCGCGCCAGCGTTCGGCAAGCCAGGAACGTCCCTGCCCTGCGGCCTGACCCACTGCGCCACCGCGCACAATCAGCACCCGCTGCGGGCGCACGTCGCAGGCTTGCAAACGCGCCCAGAGGGCTTCGGAGTCGTATTCCTGGCTGTCGGGGGCAGGTTGCCAGATCGTGAGGCCGTTACCCAGCGTGGCTGCGACCTCGGCACTGGCTGGCCCCACCACCGCGATCGCGGTGTGAGGTGGCCAAGTGGTGCTACCCAGGCGCTGACGCTGTTCACGAAAATGGCGCACCGCGTTGCCGCTCACGAACATCACCAGGTCGAAATCGGCGGGGTCGGGCACATCTCGCGCCTCGCGGGTGCGCAACTGCAGGGCCGGCCACTGCCGAGTTACCCAACCCGCGTGCCGCAACTGCTGCGCCAGCCATTCGGCCTGCCCTTCTGGGCGAGTGAGTATCGCCAACGGCGCGAGCATGGCGGACAATTATTCGGCGCGGCCGGCGGGATCGAGCTCGGCCAGGATGTCGGCCGCACCCTGCTCGAGCAGAATCTCGGCCACTTCACGACCCAACTCCTCGGCCTGCTCGCTGGGCCCGCGCTTTTCGGCACGCAGCACTACGCTGCCGTCGGGCCTGGCCACCAGGCCGCGTATGTGAAGTTGATTGCTCTCCAGCTCGGCATAGGCCGCCAGCGGCACCTGACACGAACCACCCAGACGCCGCGAAACCGCACGCTCGGCCAGCGCCACGGCCGTGGCCTCGGCATCGGCCAGGGGTTGCAACCACTGTTTGACGTCGTCGCGATGAGCCGCCACCTCAATGCCCAAGGCTCCCTGCCCCGCAGCCGGCAGGCTCTGCTCCACGGGCAGGATGCCGGCGATGCGGTGTTGCAGGCCCAGGCGCTCCAAGCCCACGGTTGCCAAGATGATGGCGTCGTACTGACCTTCGTCGAGCTTGCGCAAACGGGTATCGAGATTGCCGCGCAAAGGCCGCACTTCCAAATGAGGGAAACGTGCCCGAATCTGCGCTTCGCGACGCAGGCTGGAGGTGCCCACCACTGCCCCGGCGGGCAATTGGTCGAGACTGGCGTGACGGGGTGACACCAGGGCATCGCGCGGATCGGCCCGCGACAGAATGCAGGGCATGGCAAAAGTCGGGTCGAGCTCCACCGGCACATCTTTAAGCGAATGCACGGCGAGGTCGGCCTTCCCATCGAGCAAGGCGGATTCGAGTTCTTTGATGAAGAGGCCTTTACCGCCCACCTTTGAGAGGGTGCGATCAAGGATGCGGTCGCCTTTGGTGGTCATGCCCAGCAGGCTCACCTGGCACTGAGGGTATAGTGCTTGCAAGAGCGCCCGCACGTGTTCCGCCTGCCACATGGCAAGTCGGCTTTCGCGCGTGGCGATCACCAGAGAGCGCGGAGAAGAAGCAACAGAAGTCATTCAAATGAGTCCACGAAAGCCTGAAGTTTGCCACAGAGCGGCCTGCTTGCAATGGCGGGCGACTTGCTCCACAATGAGCTCGGAACTCGGTTTCCCACCCCGCCCCGGCCCACTCATGCGCCGGGGCTTGTTTTTGTTCATCCCCAGATCACAGCAGGAACCCATCATGGCTGCCATCCCCTTGACAGTGCGCGGCGCAGCGCGCCTCAAAGAAGAGCTGCACCGTCTGAAGACGGTCGAGCGCCCAGCCGTTATCAATGCTATCGCGGAAGCTCGGGCGCAAGGCGATCTCTCCGAGAACGCCGAATACGATGCGGCCAAAGAAAAGCAGGGATTCATCGAAGGGCGCATTGCCGAACTCGAAAGCAAGCTGGCCAATGCCCAGGTGATCGATCCAAGCGAGATTCACGCCGAAGGCCGCGTGGTGTTCGGCGCCACGGTCGACCTCGAAGATCTCGATTCGGGCAAAACCGTCACCTATCAGGTGGTGGGCGACACCGAATCCGATATCCGCAACAACCTCATCTCGGTTTCCAGCCCCATCGCACGCGCGCTCATCGGTAAATCGGTGGGCGACGTTGCCGAAGTCCAGGCTCCGGCGGGCCTGCGTGAGTACGCTATACTCGACATTCGTTACATCTAGAGCACCACCCCGGCCGCGCAGCGAATCTACGCGGCCACGGCGCCGGTTCAGTGTTAGCCGCGCCGCCGACGAGTCGATAGGGTGAGGCTGCTGCCACGCCCTCTCGCAGGGCGACCAGCGCCACCACTGCCGAACGATTTGGCTGCCCGCCGCGCTGTGGGGCTCTCGGTACCCAAATACCTTTCTCTTGCGGTCACAGGGCGCGTCGGTTTTTCGGCGCGTCTGCCACGCGGGCGTGCGGGCACTTCGGTTTTGCCTTCCGCGGCCAATCGCTTGGGCACATAGGCGGTATTGGTGGGTGCTGCCGCAACCCCGTTACGGAACCGGCGACCCTCGGGATCGGCCTCGGTGGGGCGATAGAACACCAAGATTTTGCCAATATGATGCACAGGCGCGCATTCCAGGGCTTCGCAGATTTCGGCCTGGGCAGAAAGCCGGGCCTCGCGATCGTCGCCAGCCACCCGTACCTTGATGAGGCCATGCGCCGTGAGCGCACGATCGATCTCGGCAAGTACGGCTGGTGTGAGGCCTTTGTCGCCGAGCTGAACCACTGGGCGCAGGGGATGTGCAGCGGCACGAAGCTGGCTGCGGAACGAAGTATCGATTTCTAATGACGTCATGATGTTCGCATTGTACGCAAGATTGCGCCGCGCCATGACAACTCAATTCGAGTCAGGGCACTCACCAACGCGGCCATAGCCCCTACCCTACTCTCTCTCCATCAACGACGGAAACCCGCCATCGTGGCCAAGAATCGCTTTTCGAAGAACTGGATGCGCACGCATCTGAACGACCCTTACGTAAAACTGGCGCAGCAAAAGGGATACCGGGCGCGTGCAGCCTTCAAACTGCTCGAGATCCTGGAAACGGAAAAGCTGCTGCGACCTGGCGACGTTGTGGTCGACCTGGGTGCAGCTCCGGGCAGCTGGTCGCAGGTGGCTCGGGAGCGTATGGTGGGGCCCGGCGGCGAGCTGCAGGGCCGAGTCATCGCGCTCGACCTGCTCCCCATGGAACCGGTGGCCGGCGTGGAATTCATTCAGGGCGACTTCCGCGAAGAAGAAGTGTTGAACCAGCTCGAGTCTCTTCTCGGCGGCGCGGCCGTAGACCTTGTAATCTCCGACATGGCCCCCAACCTATCAGGTGTGGCAGCGGCCGACGCCGCTCGAATGCAACATGTTTGCGAGCTCGCCCTCGATTTTGCCAGCGCGCATCTAAAACCCGATGGGGCGTTGATTGTCAAGGCGTTTCATGGCAGTGGCTTTTCACAAGTCGTACAGTCGTTCAAACAGCACTTTCATCGCGTCGTCGAACGCAAGCCCAAAGCGTCACGTAGCGCTTCGGCCGAAACTTTCCTGGTCGGTCGAAGTCTGAGGGACACGCGGCCAAGGTCGCAGCCGCAAGACAACTCCCCAACAGGGTAGAATCTTGCGTATAGCAGGAGATCCAGCTTGAACAACAACACCTTTTCCAAAGTCGCGGTGTGGATGGTCATCGCGCTGGTGCTGTTCACGGTTTTCAAACAGTTCGAAACCCGTGACACCAGCACCAACGCCGTGTCCTACACGCAATTCATGCAAGACGCCAGCGACGGTCGTATCGCCAGTGTCGACATCCAGGGCGACGTCCTGCACGTCACCCCGCAAAGCGGTCGGCCCTACACCATCACATCGCCCGGCGATATCTGGATGGTTTCCGACCTCCTCGAAGCCGGGGTCGAAGTGTCGGGCAAACAGAGCGAGCAACCTTCGCTGCTCATGAGCATCTTCGTGTCATGGTTCCCCATGCTGTTGCTCATCGCCGTGTGGATATTCTTCATGCGGCAGATGCAGGGCGGCGGCAAGGGCGGCGCCTTCAACTTTGGCAAGTCCAAGGCACGCCTGCTCGACGAAGCGTCCAATACCGTCACTTTCGCCGATGTCGCCGGCTGCGACGAAGCCAAAGAAGATGTCCAGGAGTTGGTCGACTTCCTTCGCGATCCCACCAAGTTCCAGAAGCTGGGTGGCCGCATCCCGCGGGGCGTGCTCATGGTAGGCCCCCCGGGCACGGGTAAAACCCTGCTGGCACGCGCCATCGCCGGCGAAGCCAAGGTGCCCTTCTTCAGCATCTCAGGCTCCGATTTCGTCGAAATGTTCGTCGGCGTGGGCGCATCGCGCGTACGCGATATGTTCGAAACTGCCAAAAAGCACGCGCCTTGCATTCTCTTCATCGACGAGATCGATGCTGTCGGTCGTCAGCGTGGCGCCGGCCTGGGCGGTGGCAACGACGAACGCGAACAAACGCTCAACCAGATGCTGGTCGAGATGGACGGCTTCGAAACCACTCAGGGCGTGATTGTCATCGCCGCTACCAACCGGCCCGACGTGCTCGATCCGGCCCTGCTGCGTCCGGGCCGCTTCGACCGCCAGGTCGTCGTGCCCCTGCCCGACATCCGCGGTCGCGCGCAGATCCTCAAGGTGCACATGCGCAAGGTGCCGCTCGCACCCAACGTCGATCCCAAGATCCTCGCGCGTGGCACGCCGGGCTTTTCGGGCGCCGATCTGGCCAACCTGGTGAACGAGGCGGCCTTGTTCGCCGCCCGGCGCAACGGGCGCATGGTCGACATGTCCGACTTCGAAATGGCCAAAGACAAAATCATCATGGGCGCCGAGCGTCGTTCGCTGGTCATGCCCGAAGATGAACGTCGCAATACGGCCTATCACGAGTCGGGCCATGCCGTGGTGGCCAAGATGCTGCCCAAGACCGACCCGGTGCACAAGGTCACCATCATTCCGCGAGGTCGCGCGCTGGGCGTCACCATGCAGTTGCCTGAGGGCGACCGCTACAGCATGGACAAAGAACGCCTGCTCAACACCATCGCCGTACTTTTCGGCGGTCGTATCGCCGAGGAGATCTTCATGAACCAGATGACCACCGGCGCCTCGAACGACTTCGAGCGGGCCACGGCCATCGCCCGCGACATCGTCATGCGCTACGGCATGACGGATTCTCTTGGCCCCATGGTTTATGCCGATAATGAAGGCGAGGTGTTTCTGGGTCGTGCGGTTACCAAAACCACGCACGTGTCCGAAGCCACCATGCAAAAGGTCGACGCCGAGGTGCGCCGCATCATCGACGAACAGTATGGCGTCGCCCGCAAGATTCTCGAAGAGAACCGCGACAAGGTCGAAGCCATGACCAAAGCCCTGCTCGATTGGGAAACCATCGACGCCGAGCAGATCAACGACATCATGGACGGCAAGGAGCCGCGGCCACCCAGCCCGCCTTCCGATTCGGGCGACAGCGCGGCCACCCCGCCGGGTGGCGCAGGCGGTACGGTGCCCACCGACGATACCAGTCCAGCACCCGCCACTTCCTGACTTTCTCAAGAACTGCGGCCGGCACCCTTCGATTTCTGCCACTGGGGCAAAAGCGAAGTGGGCCGGCCGCTTTGCGTCGTGCTATCGAATCTTTGAGCCTTACAGCCGTCGTGACACCCCTCGCCGAGTGAGTCTGCCATGCCTCCTGCCACTTTCCTTTGCGGGCGCTTCACGCTCGATACCTCGCGTACGCGCATTATGGGGATCGTCAACGTTACCCCGGATTCGTTCTCGGATGGCGGACGCTACCGGAACGTGGATGAAGCCATCGATCGGGCTCGGCAATTGCTGGCCGAAGGCGCCGAATTGCTCGACATCGGCGGCGAATCCACGCGGCCGGGAGCCCCTGAGGTGCCCGACGAAATCGAGATCGCCCGGGTGGTGCCGGTGATCGAGGCCCTGCGCGACGCCAACGTTCCCCTGTCGGTGGATACGCGCAAACCCACGGTGATGAAAGCTGCTCTCGATGCCGGCGCCGATATCCTCAACGATATTTCGGGCTTCGAACAGAGCGAAGCACGCGCTGTGGCTGCGGGTCGGCCGAACATAGGTGTGATCGTCATGCATATGCAGGGGTCACCGGCAACCATGCAAGAGGCGCCTCAATACGAAGACGTGGGCGAGGAGGTCACTCGCTATCTGCTTCGTCAGGCCAATCTGTTGCGCGACCTCGGGCTACGCCAAGAACAGATCCTGCTCGATCCGGGTTTGGGCTTTGGCAAAACCACTCAGCACAATCTCGACCTGTTGCGACAAACGGCGCTGCTTGCCGAGCGCACTGGGTATGGTGTGCTCATCGGCGGCTCGCGCAAATCGATGTTGGGCGAACTGACCGGCCAACCGGTCAACCAGCGTCTTGCGGCGAGCGTTGCTCTCGCGCTGGCGGCTGCGCAGCGGGGCGCGGCCATTGTTCGCGTTCACGATGTGGCTGCCACCCGAGATGCCCTCACCGTGTGGCGAGCCGTCGAAGGTTAAGCTCGCTTTACCGCGATCGCGTCAGCTATCTCTTCTGAAGGAGACTCCAGTCTTGTCACAAGTGCAAACCCGCCGGTATTTCGGCACCGATGGTATTCGCGGGCGCGTTGGCGGTCCCAACATGAATCCCGACCTGGCCTTGCGCCTGGGCTACGCCGCCGGCCGGGTGCTGGCACGCCAACCTGCGGCTCATGGCCGGCCCATGGTGTTGATCGGCAAGGACACCCGAATTTCGGGCTATATGCTGGAGTCTGCGCTGGAGGCAGGCCTGGCTGCGGCGGGAGTGGATGTCTTGCTGGCCGGGCCCATGCCCACGCCCGGCGTGGCTTACCTCACCCGCGCTCTGCGTCTGTCGGCTGGCATTGTGATCAGTGCATCGCATAACCCCTACCCCGACAACGGCATCAAGTTTTTCTCGGCCCAGGGTTTCAAGCTGCCCGACGACACCGAAGCTCAGATCGAAGAAGCGCTCGAACAGGAACTCGCCTGCGTGGCGTCGGAGGCCCTGGGCAAGGCGCGTCGACTCGACGATGCCTCGGGCCGTTACATCGAATTCTGCAAAAGCAGCTTTCCTACCACTTGCGACCTCACCGGCCTGCACATTGTGGTGGATGCGGCCCATGGCGCCGCATATCAGATTGCGCCCAAGGTGTTCGCCGAGCTGGGGGCGCAGGTTACCGCGATCGGGGTAGACCCCGATGGGTTGAATATCAATTACGAAATCGGCGCCACCCATGTGAGCACGCTGGCCGCAGCCGTACAAGACCATGGGGCCCACCTGGGCATTGCCCTCGATGGCGATGCCGACCGCCTCATCATGGTGGATCACAAAGGCCAGGTCTACGACGGCGACCAACTGCTTTATGCCGTAGTGCGTGATCGACACGAACAGCAACCGGTGGCAGGCGTGGTCGGCACCCTGATGACCAACTTCGGTTTCGAGAAAGCCATGCTCGAGCTCGGCATTCCCTTCGAGCGTGCCAATGTGGGTGATCGCTACGTGCTTGAGCGTTTGCTGGAACGCAACTGGCTTTTCGGTGGCGAGAACTCGGGACATATACTCTGCCTCGATCGCCACACCACCGGCGACGGCATCATCGCCGCCCTGCAGGTGCTGGCCGCCATGCGCCGTCGCAACTGCCACTTGAACGAGTTGTTCCGCGGTATCAGGCTGCTGCCGCAGGTGCTCATCAATGTGGGCATGCCCGAGGGCGGATCGTGGCAGCAACACAGCGGCCTGCAAACCGCCTACCAAGCCGTACAGCACACTCTCGAAGGCCGAGGTCGCGCGCTCATCCGCGCCAGCGGCACAGAACCCATCCTGCGTCTCATGGTAGAAGCCGACGACGAGTCTCTTGCCCGGCAATGCGCTCAGCAGTTGGCGGACAGCCTGGAATAAGTCAGGGGTAGCGCCGCGTGCTGGCTACCCGCACATCAGGTTAAGGCAGCTCCAGATCGGCGAGCAGCGGCGCGTGGTCGGAGATGATGGTCCAGGGTTTGCCACGCAGCACGCGGGCATGCCGTACGGCGAAGCCGCGCTGATAGATTCGGTCGAGGCGCAGCCAGGGCATGACGGCCGGAAAGGTGCGCGGGGGCCGGGCCGGTAGCGCCTGGCTGCCGGCGCCCAGGCGGGGGATGCTGCCGGTTTTGGGCCTGCCGCCGGTGTAGAGTTCGCGCAGGTTGCGGTGCATCATCGCCAGGCCTTCGCGCAACTTCGGCGGCCCCTCGCCTCGCGAGCGTGGTGCTGTGGCAAATACCTCGTGCACTTGCAGGCGACGGATCAGTTCGGCCGAAAGACGGTCGTTCCAATCGTTGAAGTCGCCCGCGATAAGCACGGGACCGTCGTCGGGAACGAGTTCGTCGATGCGCCGAATCATGGCTTCAGCCTGGCGGGTGCGGCTGAAGGCGAAGAGGCCCAGGTGCACCACGAAGCAATGCACTTCGTGCTCGCCAATCTGCACCTGAGCGTGCAGCAAGCCGCGGTGTTCAAGCCGGTGATCAGAAATATCCTGATTTTCGAGCCCGAGAATGTCGAAGCGCGACAGCAAGGCATTGCCGTGCTCAGTATGCGCCTTGGTGACGTTGCTGCCGTAGGCAACACTCATGCCCAGACCAGCCGCCAAGGACTGATGCTGGGCGTCGAGCGCGCCCAGCTCGTCGTTGCGTCCCTGGACCTCCTGCAGAAAGACCAGGTCGGGGTTGAGACCATGCAAGCCAAGCTTCAGCTCATTCAACCGGGCGCGGCTCAATACGGCCGATCTGCCTTTGTGAATGTTGTAGCTGACCACTCGTATG
>JAJUJN010000106.1 GCA_029265335.1 Alcaligenaceae bacterium | reverse complement strand
TTGCAAACCGCACGAGTGCACCACCGAGAGTTACGTGCTGCTGGTAGATCAAGACACCCACAAAATTTCGGCAGGTGCTTTTTTGCATAACGAGTACGACGGCCAGACTCTCACCAGCAGTGAAATCACCTGGTTGGGTGAAACGAGTTTTGACCTCGCTCGAGCGATGGGTAAATACTTGTATTGAGGCCTGCGGCCATCGTGGCGACGCTGCTTGTTGATTGCTACTGCAGTGATGGATGCAACTCGACCCTTCAACCGGTTGGGGTGCAGCTCGCCACTCAGGGCGAACCGCGCATCTTGGGGTTGGTGAGGAGCTCGGCCCCCGACCTACCCCGGGCCTGTGTGCCGGCCAGCTTATTGCGATACATATCACTATCCGCATAAGCCATGAGCTTCTCCAAGGACTCGCCATCTCGTGGGTAGAGCGCCACGCCGATGCTGGCGGTGATGGGCAGCAGGCGGTCTTCTACGGCAAAAGGCGCCTGCAGCGCGCGCCACAAGCGCCGAGCCACGCCGTGTGCCGACTCGCGGCTTTCGATGTTTCGAGCAATCACCAATAACTCGTCGCCGCCTACGCGTATCGGCACATCGCCCGAGCGCACCGCCATTTCCAGACGCTGCGCCACCCCTTGCAGCACCCGATCACCAACCGAATGACCGAAACGGTCGTTCACCTGCTTGAAGTTGTCGAGATCGAGAAAGAGCAGCGCAAACGGAGTTTGCCGCTCAATGGCGTCGGCCACCACTTCGGTGAGTACCACTCGGTTGGCCAGGCCAGTGAGCACATCGTGCCGCGCACGATATTGATGAATTTCTTCGATTCGCTTGCGTTCGGTGAGATCGGTGAACGACACCAGCAGCATGTCTTCCACCATGGAACCCGCCACCAGCAAGTCGCGAGCCTCGCCATCGTGACCGACCAGGCGCAGCTCTTGAACCTCGACAGCATTGGGATCATCGCGCAAGCGGTTGACCAGCGCTTTCCACTCTCGCCGTGCCTTGGCGCGGTATTCAGGGTCGGGATACGCTTGTTGAATCCAACGACCGGTTTCGAGCAGATCAGCAAGCGTGTAACCAAAAGCCTGCAAGAAGGCTCGGTTGACGAAGAACGGCACAATACGGTGCTGGAGATGGGCGCAGAGCACCGGCGTAGGAACGTGGTCGAGGGTTTTGCGCCAACGCTGCTCGCTGGCACGTAGTTGGCGCTCCATTTGGTGACGGGGCGACACATCCACCAACATGCCTTCCCAGGCAATGCTGCCGTCTTGCAGCCGGTAAGGCATGGCGTTCATGGTGCACCAAAGGGTTTGGTCGTGCACCTGCAGACGACCCTCCCAATGCAAGGGTTTGCAATCGTGCCTGGCCTTGCGCGCAATGCGCCAGAAGGCTTCTTGATCATCGGGGTGGATACGCTCGAAGGGCAGCAGCGGTTCTGCCTGCACTTGCTCGGCTGTGAGAGCGTTCATGCGCAACCAAGGTTCGCTCATGAACGAGAACCGCAACGCGCCCTTGGGCGAGGTTTTCATGACGAAGGTAGCAATCGGGAGCGAACGGGTGAGCCGAAGCGCAGTGGCTTCTGGCGAACGATCGGTATAGAAGTCGTACTCTTGTGGCACTACCCGCCTCCCGAAACCAGGGATGTTACCGGCATCGATGTTGTGCTGCCGCGCATAAAGTTATCCACGTAAGCATAATTATGGGAAATTTCGTTATAAATATGTAGGGAAATTTCTTTTTTTCCTCGCACTGTCTGAAGTTCACGCTGCAGCCTATCTCGTGCCGGGGCGCATTACACTGTCCGCGGAAGTTTCATGATCAGGTAGGGCCTCAATGATTGTTGCCAAACAACCCACTCTCGAATCGCGCCGGCCACCTCAAGGTTTGGTAACTCGCGCGCTCCACCTGCGTGCCGCGCCATGGCAAGCTTGGCTCAGCGTTCTGCTGGCTTTGGTCATCGGCTCAAGTTTTGGAGCGGCGCAGGCTGCCACCCAAATACTCCATACCGAAGCCTCGGAGTTCAGCCCCATTGTGGTCTATGAATCGCGCGGCGAACGTTGCATGGCGTTCGAGAGCGTGGATGCCACGGGGCGTCAAACCTGCTTCGATCCAAGCAACCCACAACATATGGTGTTCCAGTACACGAGGATGGTCATGGCGGCATTATTGCTGCAGCCTGAACCCCAAAGGATATTGGTCATCGGGCTGGGCGGCGGCACATTGCCCACAGCGTTCGCTGAACTCTTTACCGAGGCCATGGTAGACACGGTGGAAATCGACCCCGCCGTTCTGCGAGTGGCCCGAACCTGGTTTGGGTTCGAGCCTGGCCCCCGACAACGCGTTCATCTGCAGGATGGGCGCGCGTTTGTAGAAGAAGCCGTAGCTCGCGGCGAGCAATACGACTTGATCGTGTTAGACGCCTACGATATCGAATATGTGCCCAAACATTTGATGACACAAGAATTCCTGCAGCAGGTGCGCCAACTGCTCGCCCCCGGCGGCGTGGTGGCGGCCAACACCTTCACGCTCAGCGGCCTGAGCGATCGGGAATCGGCCACATACGCCGCGGTGTTTGGTGACTATCTGCAGCTGAAAGCTGGCAACCGCGTGATTCTGGCCCAACCTGATGGCTTGCCCAGCGCCGCAACGCTGAAGGAACGGGCGCATGCTCTCGCGCCCGCTCTGCGCCCTTACGGCGTGAACCTGCTCCGTTTGCAGGAGCAGCTCGAGCCCACCCCCTCCTGGCCCGACCAAACTGAACTACTCACCGACGATTCGATGAACTGATCGACGCTGTTCGATGGAGCAGCTGCCTTCGACACTCGCATGCCGTGGCAGCATCCAACAACTCGGGATGGCGTTACCCCGCCTGCAAGCGAGCGATGTAGCCTTGCTTGGTTTCGCGCAACTCGGGCGGCAGTTTGTCATGCAAGCGGTCGAACAGCTCTTTGTGCAACTCGAGCTCTTTCAGCCAGGCCGCGGTATCGATGTGGGTAATGCGATCGAAACTCTCGCGTGAAAAGTTAAGGCCCTCCCAAGAAAGATCTTCGAAGCGAGGCGTTACCCCAAGCACGTGCTCGTTGCCCTCCGCCTCACCATCGAGACGGTCGAGCATCCACTTGAGCACCCGCATGTTCTCGCCAAAACCGGGCCAGATAAAACGACCCTCGTCGTTGGTCTGGAACCAGTTGACGCAAAAGATGCGGGGCAAGGTAACACCCTGGGCCGAGAGTTTGGCGCCCAACTCGAGCCAATGGGCAAAATATTCGCTCATGTTGTAGCCGCAGAATGGCAGCATGGCGAAGGGGTCGCGCCGCACCACACCTTGCTTGCCCATCGCGGCGGCCGTGGTTTCAGACCCTTGCGTGGCGGCCATATACACCCCTTCCTGCCAATTGCGAGCCTCGGTAACCAGCGGCACGGTATCGGAACGCCTGCCACCGAACACGAAAGCGTCGATGGGTACCCCCGCAGGGTTATCCCATTCGGGATCGATGGCCGGATTCTGCTGCGCCGACACAGTGAACCGCGCATTGGGGTGCGCTGCCTTGCGACCGCAACCCGGGGTCCAGTCGTTGCCCTGCCAATCGATGCAGTGGTCGGGTTCGGGGCCCATGCCCTCCCACCATACGTCGCCGTCGTCGGTGAGCGCCACGTTGGTGAAGATCACGTTGGCGCGCAGCGATTCCATGCAGTTGTGGTTGGTTTTGTCGTTGGTGCCCGGGGCCACGCCGAAGTAACCGGCCTCGGGGTTGATCGCGCGGAGCTTGCCGTTGGCATCGGGCTTGATCCAGGCGATGTCGTCGCCAATGGTGGTGACCTTCCAGCCCGGGAATGCCTTGGGCGGTATGAGCATGGCGAAGTTCGTTTTGCCGCACGCCGATGGAAATGCTGCGGCTACGTGACGTTTCTGGCCTTCGGGAGAAGTGACCCCAAGAATGAGCATGTGCTCGGCCAACCAACCCTCATCGCGCCCCATCTTTGACGCAATGCGCAAAGCCAGGCACTTTTTGCCCAGCAAGGCATTGCCGCCGTAGCCTGAACCGAACGACCAGATCTCGCGGGTTTCGGGGTAGTGCACGATGTATTTGGTGTCGTTGCAGGGCCAGGGCACATCGGCCTGACCGGGCTCGAGGGGCGCACCCACGGAATGCACACAAGGCACAAAGTAGCCGTCGGTACCGAGCACGTCGTAGACCTTGCGACCCATGCGGGTCATCAGCCGCATATTGACCACGACATAAGGGGAATCGGAAAGCTCTACCCCCAGTTGTGCAATGGGCGAACCCAGCGGTCCCATGGAAAATGGAATCACATACATGGTGCGGCCACGCATGCAGCCAGCGAATAACCCATCGAGAGTCTGGCGCATTTCGGTGGGATCGACCCAATTATTGGTGGGCCCGGCCTCTTCGGCCGTGGCTGAGCAAATGAAGGTGCGATCTTCCACTCGGGCAACATCGGAGGGGTCGGACCACGCCAGGTAGGAGTTTGGACGCTTTTCAGGGTTGAGTTTGCGCAGGGTGCCCGCCGCGACCATTTCCGCACACAATCGATCGTATTCTTCTTCTGAGCCATCGCACCACTCGATGCGATCGGGCTGCGTGAGAGCAGCGATTTCGGCTACCCAGGCCTTCAGGCCTTCGTGCTGCACCCAGGCGGGTGCATCGATGTGAGCAGCGGATTGTGTGTGGGCAACGACATTCATCACGTGGGGCCTCCAGGATGACGACGAGCAACCCCACCGCCAAAGAGTCTGACGACGGGTTGCCAGGGAACACCGCGGCGGATCATCGGGCTACCCCGACAATCGTTCGGGCAGTTAAACGAACATTCTAATCCGCACAGGGCGGATTCAGGCAATAGGCAGCAACCCGTTGAATTCAACCATGCCATGTCGGCACCAACGCTGGTCGCGCCCCACACGACCATAGCGACAGTGCAAAAAGGCGGTCCCGCCACCTGCTCAACTGGCTGTCATCTGGTTAAATGGTCGTTCCGGTCAACCTTCTTTGGAGAACCCCATGAAACTGTATTACACCCCGGGCGCTTGCCCCCTCGCCGTGCACATCGTGCTGTGCGAGCTCAATCTGCCGCACGAACTGGTAAAGGTAGACCTGAAAACCAAACAGCTCGAAGACGGTAGCGACTACAACAAGATCAACCCCAAGGGGTATGTGCCTACCCTCGAACTCGACGACGGCACCCGCATCACCGAACTTCCTGCCATCGTGCAGCACCTGGCCGACACCCACCCTGAAGGCGGTTTGATCGCCGCCACAGGCAGCCTGCAACGCACGCGCGCCGTGGAATGGCTCACCTTCGCCGGTATGGAGCTGCATCGCAATTTCAGCCCCATGTTCAACCCCGCAGCCAGCCAGGATTGGAAAGACGCTGCCCTTGCCAAACTCAAACAACGGTTCGAATACCTCAACGGCGAACTTGAAGGTAAAGACTACATTCTGGGCTCGAACTTTTGTGTGGCCGACAGCTATCTGTTCACCACCACCCACTGGACCTACGCGATGAAAATCGACATTTCGCACCTGCCTCATCTGGTGGCCTACCATCAGCGCGTGCTGCAGCGTCCTGCCGTGCAAAGCGCCCTCAAAGCGCAAGGTCTGATCTAACAGGTAGCGTGGGGGCCTTCCGCAACCCGCTGCTAAGGCAGTTCGGCAGGCCAGCTCTGCAGCGCAAGTGCTACTTGGCGACCAATATCGGTCGCCTCCAGGCGGGCGTTCACCGCACCATAGAAAACGCCGTCGCGTACCAAGTACATCGACGGCAGGTGCATCACCTCATAGCGGGTAACAAGGCCACGGTTCTCGGAAGCATCCACCCACACCAGGCGATCGACATTCAGATTCATGTCGGGCAGGCGCTCGCGCGCCGCCCGGCAGTCGAGACAGCTGGGGCTCGTGAACACCAGCAGAGACAACCCCGGCGCATCGAGCAAGAAACGGTCGGCTGTGCCGTCGTCAACCTCATGTGCAGCAATCATGCCTGCTCTCCGAACAAAATCGACTGACGGGGCGAGTCACATCTTTTCTCCCGGCAGAGCCGCGGCTTGTTGCACTTGGGCCTGGACGATGCCGCGGCCGACTTTGCCATGGAGCGTTCCTCTTCGACGTGACATCAATACTGCCGTGGCAAAGTGGATCCAATAAAGATTTGGCTACCAGAACGCACAAGCTCAAGGCCCAACTTACTGAAAGTGCGTAGCCTCATTCGGGCTCTCGGGGATTGATAGTGGATCCTGGCCTTTCATCGGCACCCCATCTTCATGCTTATTCCGATCGAAGATCAGAACACGACCGAACACAAGCTGCATCCATTCGGGATAGTTGTATGCCTTTCCCGTGTTGTGATCAATAATTGCACCGATTCCTCCCCCGAAGAGAATATTGCCGAACATTCCTGCACCGGGCCGCGAAACGGCAGTACCTTCGGCCAAGTCGTCGCGGCTATCCGCTTCACAGCGGATCTTCATGTTCTTACCTGACTTCTTTACCAATACGTGGCGGCCTGTCTCTGTCTCGTACGTAGCTTCCTCGTTGGTTAACTCTCGGCACCCTCCGTTGTTTAAACCGGTCGTGAGCTCACTTAAGCACTGATGAGGATGCACCATTGAAAAAGGCAGTCAACGCATGGTGTTGACTGCCTCTAACCCGTTGATTTTGAATGCTCTAGACAACCAACGGTTTTCAATCTGGTGGTGCCGTCGGCGAGACTCGAACTCGCACAGCTTTCGCCACTACCCCCTCAAGATAGCGTGTCTACCAATTCCACCACGACGGCTTGCCTGCCAACGCCTGCATGACTACTGAAGCAATCAAGTAACGCCGGCAAGAACGAGACTATATCACAAAATCAGGGTTGGTTGCTGGCTTCTGTAGCCTCATTATTTGCTGCACTTTCTTCCACTTCGACGTCGATGGAAACCTCAGGCGCCGTGTCGCTGGCCGTCGACGGGACGGCGTTGCCGCTATCGGCAGCTGGCGCCGACGGAATGGCAGCGTCATTGGCGTCAGGCACCTCGGGCACGGAGATATCTGCATCCGGCACGGAGGGTATGGAGGCGTCGTTGGCGTCTGGAGCTTGCGGGATCGCCGGGTCGACCTCTTCGTAGCCTTCCATGATGCCGATCTCGGGC